>NZ_JALSLB010000030.1 GCF_026988555.1 Thermococcus sp.
GCCCTGACCCTGACGACCTTTCTCTCCTTGATGTCGTAAGCGAGAAGTTCTACATCTTCAACCGGCAGTATCTCTGTGTCTTTGCTCCGTATGACCCTTTCACGGTTCCTCTCGATGAGTGAATCAACCAGATCGCCTATCTTGACCTTCCCCCCGTCCGCCAGGAGGAGTTCGAAGTCGTGATGGTAGCTCTGCTGCTCTAGGGCCTCGTGTATGGCGCTTCTATCGCGGTCGCTCATCTTGTCGAACTCGTCGATCATGGCAAACCCTCCATCTGCCAGAACCAAAACGCCAGCCTCTAGAACCCAGGACCCCGTTAATTCGTCCCTAACAGCCGCTGCGGTGAGGCCGGCGGCGCTTGAGCTCTTCCCACTCGTGTAGATTGCCCTTGGTGCCAGGTTGGCAACGTAGCGGAGAATTTGGCTCTTCGCCACTCCGGGGTCCCCAACCAACAAAACGTGGCTCTCCCCTCTGAGCTTGGTTCCATCGGGCAGGGTGCGTTGAACCCCCCCAAAGAGTGCGAGCGCTATACCTTTCTTGACGTTCTTCATTCCCCATATGGCGGGGGCTATCGAGTCCACTATGGCGTCAACGACGTCCTTTCTTCTGGCCAGTTCCCTTATCTTCTGCTCGTCTTCGGGGGATATCTCAAGCTCCTCTATCTCCTTGCTGAGCTGTTCGATGTGGTTAACCTCAAGAACCTTCTTGAAAACCGGCCGTTTGTCCTTCTGTTCAAGTATCACACGGAGTATTCCTGTAACGAGGATCCTGTCGCCGGGCAGAGCCGTGTCAACGAGGTCATCCAGCAGGATCGCATCAATGAATCGGGGCATCTGACCACCCTTGAGGCTCTCCGGCCGGTCCTGGAGACGAAAGCTTTGGAAGTTTATAAAGCGGCTCTTCTCAACGTCTAAGTTGATGTTCCTGCTTCCACAGGCGTCGCACTTGGCCGGTTTCACGAGGTTGTCGTAGGGCCTCTGAAGGCGGACCATCTCGTTGCCACAGTCCTTGCACACGAACACCGCTTTCTCCACGAATGGTTTAACCTCGCTCACGCGCGTGATTATGCCCTCAACTTGGATCAGTCTGTTTATGTGCTCGCTTCCCAGTTCCTTCACGAGGAGGCTGTGGGGTAGGTTGTAGAAGCGGGCGTGGACCTTGAACTCCTCCCCCTTGAGCAACGGCGGCTCACGGAGAACTATCTGTACTGCATCCTCCGCTGCCAGTATGGCCTCTTCTGGATTGACAAGGAGCTCATCCGCCAGCTCTGGGTCGTAGGAGTTCAAATGGGACCAGTCTATGGGGAGGGAGCGCCTGGGGATTACTGTTAGGAGGTCTTTGAGTTTGTTGAGATAAACGGGGCTACCCTCATCATCGACGTACTCGCGAAGGAACCTCGCAAAACGTTCGATCATCTCTTCCCTATCCATCATCCATCACCAAGCCACTCGTCTCTTACCTTTGACAGCTGAAGGTACACACGTCTTTCCTCCGGGGAAAGGCGGGACAGTATTTCCAGGCTGTTTGGCCGGAGCATAACCGAGTTCAGAATCTTCTTAAAACGGATCACCTTGAGATACTCCATCTTTTTCTTGAGGTTGGCCAGCTTTGTGAGCTTGACGTTGATGGTCTCTATGCCATCCCCTGCGTTCAGACGGACGTAGTTCTCGAGGTAGTATATGTAAAACGCGGCTCTCTCATACAGTCCTGAGGGGAGGGGGGTAAGGGGCTCGCTGTTTCTCTCCTCGGCTATCATCCTGTCTATCTCCCCTATCACCTTGTCCGCCTCGTCAACGACTTCAACCACTCCGTTCTCCCACAGCTCCTTCGCCTTCCAGTCCTCGATAAGCACGATGTCTCCGACGCTCCAATCGCCGAAGGGCCTCAGTATCTTCACGGCTATGAGTGCTCTCCCTGTGAACATGCCACCACCCTCTCGAATAACTCACTCGGCTTATGGACTTAAAGACCTTTGGGCACCCGGATGCTGGATGGGTTAAGCCTATAAGCCCTTGCGCCCCATCCAGTGTGGTGGGAACATGAGGATAGGGATAATGAGCGATACCCATGATAACCTCCCCGCGATAAGGAAAGCGGTTGAGTTCCTGAACTCAAGGAACGTGGATCTGGTCATCCATGCGGGGGATTACGTCGCCCCCTTCGTTGCAAACGAACTCAGGAACCTAAACGCCCCGCTCAAAGGGGTGTTCGGCAACAACGACGGCGAGAGAAAGGGACTTTACGAGGCCCTCGGTATCTACGATGAGATCCTTGAGGTGGAGGCCGATGGGATGAGGATAGCCGTAACGCACGGAACTGACGAGCGTATAGTTAGGGCCCTCGCACGGAGTAGGCTCTACGATGTGGTGGTCGTGGGACACACGCACCGCTATGAGATAAGGGAGGAGGGCAGGACGATACTCATCAACCCTGGAGAGGTGTGCGGTTACGTGACGGGCGTCAAGAGCGTTGCACTCCTGGACAGCAGGCGGAGGGAGGTTCAGATATTCAACATCGATACTGGGGAGCTCCTTGGGGCCATGAGTCTCTAAAGAGCGCCTAGCGGGTCGTGGATGTCTCCAGGTTGAGGGCGGTGTGTATGGAGGACGTGCTTGCGCCCCGAGAACGGCACGATGCGGTTGTTTTCATAGGTGTTGACAGAAGGGAAAACGTAGAGTTCATTAAAGTCTACGCCATGGATGAGGTGCTGGCCGCCAAGACCCTTCAGGAATTCTTTGAAGCTAAGGGGATATTCCCTTCGGATTTCATCGTGGTTGAGAGAGGTTTTGAAAGTGTGGGGGACAAAGGAGCCATAACCACGCGGAGTGAGGGTGAACTCTCTGCGAAACTCTCCCGGCTGGGGCTGAAACTCCTTTCCAACGGCGTTCTCTTCACCTCGGGTGTTGAGGAGGTTTACTCAATGACCCTTGTCAGCCGGAGGCTCTTAGGGGAGTTCTCGGATGAATCCGGTCGTAGGTCGGGGGAAACCGCAAAATTGAAGCTTTTAGGGCTGGGTGAAAGCACTCTGGTTGAGAACCGCAGAGGCATTGACCTGGGTCCCTACCTTCACGGAAATGCCCTTCTGGTGAGGGAGCCTTCGGTTGAGAGGGCTGCAGAGCTCCTGGAATCCGGCAGACCGCTCGTCGTGGAGACGGCTGATGCCTCAAAATACTCCTCTCTGGAGTTCTCCGTTGTGATAAAGCTGTCCCCCCTATCCCCAAGGGAGTTTTCGGAGGAAGTTTCCCGGGAACTTGGATTTGAGGTGCCATACGAGATTTTCACGACTCTTCCCCCCGAGAAAAGAGGCGTTAGGAACGCCCGAACTGTGGCGAGGTTGGCTAGGAAACTCAGGGAAAAAACTGGAAAGGAGTGGGAGGAGGCTCTGGCTCTAGCCATTCGTCTCCATCTGGGCATTTAGGATGATAACCCCTGGAAGTACCTCACAACCTCCTCGTGGAACCTTTCGTTGTGCTTTCCGAGTGACGCCAGCAGGAACTCCTCCAGCTCTCCGTTTTCGCGAACCAGATACGCCAGCAGAAGCGCGTTTTCGACGTTGAGATTCTTCAAAACGTTGGCGGTTGCTCTCATAAACGCGTTTTTCCTTTCGCTTTTATCTGCTTTACTTCCCTCGGTTTTTCTGTACGACTCCAGGATGGTCTCATACCCCTCCGATACCCTGGACACCCTCTTCCCATACTCCACCCAGTCCACTGCCAGTCCCATCTCCACCTCTATGAAATCCCAGGGATTCTCCAGGACTTTTCGCGATTTTTCAGATAGTCTCAAGGGTGGAAACCTCTCCTTCCATTCCTCGATGTTTTCGATGTCCTCGGCGAGCCGTTCCTTCTCCTCCTCTGGAAGAGCCTCGTAGAGTCCGCGTGCGACCAGGTAACAGCGCGCCAGGAACTGAAACTCGGGAACCTGTAGGGTCTCGCTCACGACGAGTTTCTGTCCTCCCACCTTCACTGGAAGCTTCTCCAGGATTAGTCCGAGTGGATAGCTGAGGCTTTTAATACAGAACTCAATGGGATCCATGCCCTCACCTCCCATCTAGTTACATTCATCACCGGATAAAAGGCTTTGGTTCCAAGTGGAAATCCTTTTAGGGTTTTGGGTGAACGTTACGGGGGTGAGGAGCTTGATAACCTTGGACGGTTCCTACGGCGAGGGCGGGGGGCAGATACTGAGGACCGCCATAGCCCTCTCAGTCATCACCAAAAAGTCCGTTAAAATCGTCAAAATTCGCGCCAACAGACCAAACCCAGGTTTAAGGCCCCAGCACCTCCACGGGATTCTGGCTCTGAAAGAGCTAGGCAACGCGAGGGTTAGGGGTACGCAGGTTGGCTCGACTGTTCTTGAGTTCATACCCGGAAAGGCCGAGCCAAAGCACGTCCGCGTTCCCATAAAGACGGCCGGGAGCGTCACGCTGGTCCTTCAGGCTCTAATTCCGGCGATGGCCTTCACCGGCGGAAGCTTTGAGATAACCGGCGGAACCGACGTCCCCTGGAGCCCGCCTGTTGATTACCTGAAGAACGTAACGCTCCATGCCCTCGGGAAGATGGGGATTGAGGCCGAGCTCGAAATCAGGCGGAGGGGCCACTATCCCAAGGGAGGCGGGCTGGTAGTTGGAAGGGTCAAGCCCTGGGAGGAAATGAAGCCCCTGAAGGCCATCGGATGGAGTCGCATAGAACGCTTCGCCGGGATAAGCCACACCACCAACCTACCTGCCCCCGTCGCTGAGAGGCAGGCAAGGGCCGCTAAAGAGAGGCTTGAGGAGCTTTACAGCATCCCCGTGGAGATAGAGACCGAGGTATCGCGCTCCCTCGGGCCCGGGAGCGGCATCGTCGTCTGGGCCGAGACGGACTCGCTCAGGCTCGCTGGAGATGCACTCGGAAAGCGCGGAAAGCCGGCAGAGGTTGTCGGCAGGGAAGCGGCAGACGAGCTCCTCGACCAGCTGGAGCTTAAGGGGGCGGTTGACAGGTTCCTCGGCGACCAGCTGATACCTTTCTTGGCCTTTGCAGGCGGCGAGATAGGCGTTGTTGAGATCACCAGCCATCTCCTCACCAACGTCTGGGTCGTGGAGCAGTTCTTGGGCAGAATCTTTGAAGTCGAGGGAGAGGTTGGGGAGCCTGGAAGGGTGGGGGTTGTAAAGAGAGCGGAGGTTTAATCCTCCTCAATCTCCACCCCATAGACCTTCTCCGGATTTTCCACGTGGATTTTATAGATGTCCTCCTCTGTGAACAGGCCGTTCTGGAGGAAGGCCTTAGTTCTCTTAGGCACGGTCTTTGGGCCTAAGACGGCACCCGGCCTTTTCCTGTCGTCTATGTAGTCCGTCTCCATCATGAACCTGTTTCCCTGCTCTATTGCCTCTTTGATGTTCTTCTTGCTCGCGATGATGCTCGGGAAGACTCCGACCTCCTCGGCCACCTTCACGAGTGGCGGCGAGAAGTGCTTAACAACGCGATAGGGCTTTATACCGACCTCCCTGACGTACTCCCCAAGTTTGCGGAACTTCTCCTCGTCAAAGCTCTCCGTATGCAGTTGCACGGCGCAGTCGGCTTCCTTGGCAAGGGCCATGCCGTACTTCATCAGCTCTATGCTGGCGTTCCAGATTTCCTCGCTTACCTCGTAGTGGGGCCTGCCGATTTCTCCTATGGCAACGGCTTTCCCCTCGAGGCAGAGCTTTTGGGCATGCTCGAGGGCCTTCATCACCTCGTTCTTAGCGTATTCAAGGCCTTTTTGCTCCGCCAGGTAGACGAACTCTGCCGGATGCACACCGACGACGGCGTATGCTTTTACAGGTGTTTCTTTGTTGATTCTCTCGACCAGCCCGATGTGGAAGTCCATGGCTTTGACGAAGTCCTCCGCCTTCAGCCCGGGGAAGCCGTAGTCGTGGGCCGTCTTGTAGACCACCATCAGGTGCGTCCCGCCGGCACGGTGGAATTCCTTCACCGCTTCAAGAAAGAGCCCCCTGTACGGGTCAACATGGAAGTGGTCGTCGAGGATTATCATGATGTCCCCTCTTTCTGTATCACATCGTTAAGGGAGAACGAAAACCGCTCCTCTATGATGTCGACGTCGGGGGCCTTCAAGACCAGGACGTTGATTTTGTCGAGTTCGGGCTCCGCGTCTATGACGGTGGTGGCTATTCTCTCGAGTTCTGGCAGTGGGTTGATGGGAAGCTTCTCCGCTACGTCAATGTCCATAAAGTAGAACGCCTTCCGTTTGGTGTTGCCAAGGAAACCCTGGGCTCCCAGGATCATGATGTAAAAATCCCGCAGGTTGTTTATGAAGGCAAAGATCCTCTCAAGTCCCAGAACCACGTTCACCGACTTACCGGCTTGGGAGAACACCCCCTCCGTGGCATGGCTGTATTTGGGTAGGTACACCGAGGGCTCTCCCTCAACGTTTATTCTGCTCGCAACCCGCCCGACCTTTTGAAGGCCACCGGTCTTTACCACGATAGCGTCGTCAAAGGCTCCGCTTACCCCAAATGCCTTCAGATGCTCGTTTATCACGTGGAGTATGTCCAGGTTATCATCCACTATGAACATGTAACCTCTCTCCTCGGCGTATCTCTTGAGGAGTAATGAAAGCAGATCTGGTACGTAACTTGAGGATCGGTGCTCTATCAGGGCTATCTCACCGAATTTTACCCTGTCGAATAAGTTGAACATCTCTGCCACAGACATGTGTACCACCAGTTAATAACTAGGTGCTATTCAATAAATACGTTTCGTCATGGATGCCGTGCGCCGTTTGGCTGTGCCCGCTTCCTTTTGGTGGGGTAATTAACGGTACTCAATGTCTGACAACGTGCACGGAGCAGGAGATGCACGGGTCGAAGGCCCTAACCGTCTCCTCAAGTCTCTGCACCACCTTCCTTTCATCGGCCTTGTCGTAGAGTTTCTTGGCCTCCCCCAGCAGGCTTGCCTCAATCATTGCGTGGTTCATGGCCGTTGGGGTGATTACGTTTGAGTACTCAACCTTTCCCCCACGGTCTATCCTGTAGTGATGTACGAGGACCCCCCGCGGTGCCTCCACGTATCCTATGCCCTCCCCTCCTCCGTTTACCTCTACCGGGACGTTCTCTCCCTTAATCCCGCGATCCAGCAAGGTCCCAGTTATCTCACGCACCCGCTCCAGGCAGTAAACCAGCTCTATGGCCTGTGCCAGGTTGTTGTAGCTTACGTATCCCGTCTCAAGCTTTTCCCTGTACCGTTCAAAGAACCCTTTGGCTCCAGGTGTCAGCATGTCCGCTTTTAGGAGGAGCCTTGACAGTGCCCCGACCAGGAAAGGCTCTCCGTGGTGGAGACTCCGCTTTGCAAAACTGTAAACGAGCGAGCGCTCCTCTATCCCGTCAAAGTACTGGAACTCCTCCTCCCTCGAGATAAGGGAATCTCCCTGTAGATACTCGCTGGTTGCAAGGAAATGGCTCGCCACACACCCGTAGGGTTTAACCCCTGCGAAGAGTTCTATGGCCCGTTTTGCGCTCTTGAGGAGGACGTCACTTTCCCTTCCTATTGCCTCCAGTTCCCCGGCATCGGGATACCTACCGAACCCGCCGGGTTTGATGTTTATGCCGTGTATCTCCCTGCCCCCGATGAGTTCCCTTATCCTGTTGCCGAACGCTTTAATGGTTATTCCTTCCCTGACTATCTCCCCGTGTTTGGACACCATCCTGATGGCATCTGAATAACCGAAGAGGTCGGGAGCGACGAGGAGGTACAGGTGGAGGGCGTGGCTCTCCAGAAGTTCGCCGAGGAGCGCTAGCTCCCTGAGCAGGGATATTTCTTCTGGAACCTCAACCTCCAGGGCCCTCTCTATCGCCAGGACGGAGGCAACGCTGTGCGAAGAGTAGCATATCGCGCATATCCTCGCCTCAATGTCCGGGACATCGTAATAGTACCTCCCGCGCGTAAGGAGTTCAAAGAAGCGCGGTCCTTCGAGTATCTTAAGCCTTACTTCCTTAACCTCCCCATTTTCGATTACAACCTCCGCGGCCCCACTTCCTTCAACCCTGGTGAACTCCTTCAGTTTGATTATCATCGTCCCCACCTCGCGAAGGTTTTGAACTTCTTCCTGATGTACTCATCATTGTACCCCCTTTCCCGGAGGATGTCGTACTCGCTTGCGGGGTTTACGTCCCCCGGCAGAGGCCCTCTGCACCCTATGCAACCCAGATTGGAGCGTACGCAGGCCGCGTTGCAGCCCCCGAGTGTTATCGGTCCTAAACATGGGAGGCCCCTCTTTACCAGGACGCATTCGTACTCGTTTAGCTTGCACTCCACACAAACTGGATAGTCCGGCCTCACGGGGTTGATGCCCTTTGCAACATCTATAAGTGCCTGATACAGCTCCTCCCTGTTATACGGGCAGCCGGGCATCGCGAGGTCCACGGCCACGTACTCCACAACGGCCCTTGAGTCCAGAGCTCTCATGGGGTTGCCGTCATAGCCGTAGACCTCTTTCAGCTTCTCTTTGAGGGTCTCACTGAGCCCCCCCTGCACCCCACCATGGGTTGCGCAGGTTCCGAGCGCTATAAGGTAGTCCGAGCGGTTTCTTGCCTCCCTTAAAAGTTCCAGATCCGAATGGGTTGAGACGCTTCCCGAGACCAGCCCTACATCGTAGTGAGGCTCCCCTCTGTTGCTCGAGGCCATGCGGAACTCCCCGAGTTCGTAGAGCTCAAGCAGGTCGAAGAGCCTCTCGTAAAGAAAGAGGATGTTCAAGGAGCAGCCCCCGCATCCCGTAAGTTCAAAAACGCCGAGTTTAAGTTTCTCCATCATATCAACCCCCTCGTGGAGAGAGCGTCCCAGTACGTGAACACGGGCCCGTCCCTGCAGACGTACTTCATTGACGTGCTTGTCCCGACCACGCAGTGCCCGCACTTGCCCACACCGCAGCGCATCCTCCTCTCCAGCGTTATGTATATCCTTCCGGGAGAGAGTTTTCTGTTGAGAAGCTCCCTTATGACAAACCTGTACATGATAGGCGGGCCGCAGACCAGGGCATAGGTATCCTCCACGTCGAATTCTTCCCCCTTGAAGAGGTCCGTAACGACGCCCCTGCACACTTGAGTCGAGAAGCCCCTCTCAAGATACACACAGGAGGGTGTTTCGACCTCGTAGGCCAGTTTGACAGTGCAGTTCATTGAGGGTCCATGTTTGAGAAGGTGGAGCACTTCATCACGGAAGAGTATGTCTTCGTAGCTTTTCGTGCCATAGAAGAGCCACATGTGCTTGTAATTCCCAGTGTCGATGGCGTACCAGAGGACGGAGCGTAGGGGGGCCATCCCGAGACCTCCCGCGACGAGCACAAGGTTTGAACCCTCCATACCCCCCATGGGAAAGCCGTTGCCGTAGGGTCCCCTTATACCCACCACATCCCCCTCATTCATCCCGTGGATGAACTTCGTCACCCTTCCGACCCGGCGGATGCACAGCTGGAAGTAGCCCTTCCTCGTTGGCGGCGAACATAGGCTCACCGGGAACTCCCCAAAGCCCTTCAGGTTCACTATAACGAACTGGCCAGGTTTAAACTCAAAGTTACCCATCTCTCGGTCTGTGAATCGAAGCGTGTACAGTTTCTCCCTTGGGGTTAGTTCCTTGACCTCCAGTATCCTGGCGTTGTGGCTTCTGTACGGGTTTTCTCCCATCATCTCAGTGACCCCCTTATCTCCTCGAGTACCCGGACGTGCTCTATGCCTGCCGGGCAGAACTCATCGCACCTGCCGCACCCGACGCAGTTGAAGCCAGCCTCCGGATCAAAGTAGTTCTTGCAGTAGTACCTGTGTCTGAACCTGTCAAGTCGGGTCGGTCTGAAGTTATGACCACCGGCCACTAGCCCGTGACTCTCCATGAAACAGGAATCGTAGCGTCTCTCCCGAACTGCATCATAGGAGCTGGCCCAGCGGTCGCACACCTCATAGCACCTGCACGTCGGGCACACCAGTGTACAGTTTCCGCAGGCCAGGCACCTCTCCGCGTACTTACTCCAGAGGGGGTTGTCGTATGCCAAGTCAAGAATGTCTGCCAGGCCCTCCCTGTTGAGCTCCCGTTTGAAGGCCCTGGCCCTTTCCTCCTCAAAAGCCTTGAAGCTGGCGAGATCCTCCTCTGATACCTCGTCAAATAGTCCCTCGTTTATCCAGATTATCTCGTGTCCCCTGACGCTCCCGACCCTTACAAGCCATCCGTCGGGGAGTTCATGGAGGAAGAGATCGAAGCCGCTCATGGCGAAGTCGGTTCCGAGGCTCCTGCAGAAACAGTACTCGTCAGGGATGCAGCTCATACCTATGATGATGGACCGCTCTCGTCTGGCCTTGTAGTACGGATCGGCGGGCTCACTCAGGTATACCCTGTCGAGTATCTGGAGTCCGTGGATGTCACAGGAATGGAGACCGAACAGGATTAAGGTCCTTTCCTCAACCTCCCCGATCCACTTGCCCCCCTTGGGCCTGAAGAGCTCCTCCTTCGGTTTTATAAAGAACTTCTTGGGGGGGAGCATTGTTCTGGTGTAGTTGAAATCGGCCTCTCTGGAATTCAATACCCTCTGGAACGAGTGTACTCTGCCTTTTTTAACCGGTGCGTACACATCGCCAAGCCCAGTGAGGTAATTAAAAAGGTCATCAAAGTTCTCCGAATGCAGTTTCACATACTTCAATGTCATCACCATTCCTTTAATGTACTCACATGGTTACTTGGCTTAAGGGAATTTAAGGATTCTCAGAACCTTTGGTTGAAAACTAAGGGTTTAGAAAGTGCTAAAGGTTTTATACTCCCTTGACAAAACTTGGTTAGGTGGTACATGTGTTTATGATTCTGAAAAAGGAAAAGCTCGCTCCGGGGATAAACCTCTTTGAGATAAAGGCACCTAGGATAGCCGTGCATGCGAGACCGGGCCAATTTGTCGTGATAAGGCTCCACGAGTGTGGTGAAAGAATCCCGCTAACTATAGCGGACAAGGATGAAAAATCAGGCACGATAACCTTGGTCGTTCAAGAGGTTGGCAAGACGACCCATGAGCTCGGCACCTATGGAGAGGGTGACGCGATCCTCGATGTTCTCGGCCCCCTGGGTGAGCCTGCTCACATTGACCTCTTTGGCACCGTTGTGATGGTCGGTGGAGGCGTCGGTGTGGCGGAGATATACCCCGTTGCGCGGGCCATGAAAGATGCGGGCAACGAGGTTATCTCCATCATCGGTTTTCGGACGGTGGAGCTCGTTTTCTGGGAGGAAAGGCTGGCGGAGGTTAGTGATGAAGTCATCGTGACGACCAACGACGGGAGTTATGGGATGAGGGGCTTCACCACCAACGCACTCCAAAGGCTCCTTGACACCGGAAGAAGGATTGACTTGGTACATGCGGTTGGGCCTGCCGTAATGATGAAGGCCATAGCGGAGCTAACGAGCCCCTACAGGATAAGAACGGTGGCAAGCCTGAACCCCATAATGGTGGACGGAAGTGGTATGTGTGGTGCCTGCAGGGTCACGGTAGGGAAAAAGATGCTCTTCGCATGTGTTGATGGACCGGAATTTGATGCACATCTAGTTGACTGGGACGAGCTGCTGAGCAGGCTCACATACTACAAGGATGTTGAAAGGATCAGTTTTGAGAGATGGAAGCGCGAGAGGGGGATGGTTTGAATGCCGAGGCTTATCAGGGAGAGGGTCCCTACGCGGGAAAGGGCACCCGAAGAGCGTGCGAAGGACTTCAACGAGGTTAATCTTGGGTACACGTTCGAGTTGGCCAAACAGGAGGCGGAGAGATGTCTCCAGTGCCCGCCCGAGTACGCGCCGTGCATAAAAGGCTGCCCCGTGCGTATAAATATCCCCGGCTTCATACGGGAGCTCAGAGAGCACAAGGATAACCCTGATAAAGCGGTTAAAAATGCGTTGACTGTCATCTGGGCATGCAACTCTCTGCCGGCACTAACGGGGCGCGTTTGTCCGCAGGAGGATCAGTGTGAGGGTGTTTGTGTTGTTGGTAAGGTTGGGACCGCGGTTAACATTGGAAAACTCGAACGCTTCGTGGCCGACTACGCCCGCGAAAAAGGCATAGAGATAGAACTGTTACGGGAAACCTCCAGAGCCATCGGAAGGAGGGGGAAAAGGGTTGCAGTGGTGGGGAGCGGTCCTGCAGGTTTGACGTGTGCGGCAGAACTCGCTAAGATGGGTTACGATGTCACGGTTTTTGAGGCCCTGCACAAGCCCGGAGGAGTACTCATCTACGGAATCCCCGAATTCAGACTCCCCAAAGAGGTCGTCAGGAGGGAGATCCAGAACGTTGAGGAGCTGGGGGTGAGGATAGAGACCGACGTCGTGGTGGGCAGAACCGTAACCTTCGGGGAACTGCTTGAGGAGTACGATGCGGTCTTCATCGGAACCGGGGCCGGGACTCCGCGCATCTACCCCTGGCCCGGCGTGAACCTCAACGGTATTTACTCGGCTAACGAGTTCCTGACGAGGGTCAACCTCATGAAGGCTTACAAGTTCCCAGAATACGACACACCAGTCAAAGTCGGGAAAAAGGTGGCCATAATAGGTGGTGGTAACGTCGCTATGGACGCCGCGCGCTCAGCCCTCAGGCTGGGAGCTGAGGTGTGGGTGCTCTATCGCAGAACCCGTGGAGAGATGACGGCTAGGGAGGAAGAGATATGCCACGCGGAGGAGGAGGGCGTTAATTTCATGTTTCTCGTCTCACCAAAACGCTTCGTTGGGGATGAGAGCGGCAACCTCAAGGCCATAGAGCTTGAGAAGATGGAACTTGGGGCGCCGGATGAAAGCGGGAGGAGAAGACCGGTTCCAACTGGGGAGACCTTCGTGATGGAGTTCGACAACGTGGTGATAGCCATTGGTCAGACTCCCAACAGAATATTCTACCGGAGTGTCGAGGGACTCAACGTCGATAGGAAGGGCAGGATATTGGTTGATGGGAATCTGATGACGAGTATTCCGGGTGTTTTCGCCGGCGGAGACGCGATAAGGGGTGAGGCTACCGTTATCCTAGCCATGGGCGACGGGAGGAGGGCCGCAAAATCCATTCACAATTATTTAAGCGGGGCACAGTGACCTCTTCATTTACACCTAAACGATGTACACCTTCAGGGTGTCTCCGGCTTTCGCATCGAGCTCTCCGTCCAATATCACGTCCACGATGTCACCCTCAACAGCGAAGTCCACCTCCCGGCCCTTCATCATGAGCCGTCTTATTGGCATCCTCCCTTTCTTTGAAACCCGGTACCCTGGGTACACAAGTCCATCAAGAACCCTGACCCTGAGATGGTTTTTTCCGCCTTCACACTGTTCCAGAACCTCGATTTGTCCTGTGGGCCTGCCCGGTTCCAGACCTCCCCTTTTCCCTCCGAAGATTCGTCTCAGCAAGCCCATGGTTATCCTCCGGATTTTATTGTGGGGTACTTGGTTATAGTCTTTATCCCGGTCTGCGATATAATTATAACCTTTCCTGAGAACCCTGGTGGGGTGATAAAACATGGGTGTCTACATATTCACACCGGAGGACCTTCTACGGTACGGAACCGTTACGGAGGCGGAGCTTGACGTACTGAGGAACGCCGTCCTGGATGGGAAGGATATTCTCGTCGTTGGTTCCAGCCGCTCTGGGAAGACGAAGCTGGTTGAGGCATTGGTGCACTTCATACTCGACGACAGGAAAGTGACCGTAGTTACGGCTTACGGGGAGTTTAAGCCCTTCAGACCCAATATAGTAGTCATCGACACCCAGTTCGACAACCGACCCCTAGAAAAGCGCACCTCTGAGGTGATCTCCAGGATACGGGAGATAGACCCTGACTATATCGTCATCGACACCATCCACACGGTTGATGTTTCAAGAATCTTCCGTGAGCTCATAGACGACTACGCGTTCATAGTGACCTCCCTTGCCCTCACGAACGACATAAAGGACGAGGTCAGACACTGGCTCAGGATAAGCGGGGAGACCTTCAACAAGTTCGACATCGTCGTGGAGCTCAGGAGGGACTGGAGGACGGGAATGAAGAAGATAAACCGCATTTATGAGGTAAAGGACGGAGAGCTGAGGGCCGTCATTTAGACCCTCTCACCTTTTCCTTCAGCTTTCTCCATCCACCCATTATCGCGTCTCTGACCTTTCTCTGTTCTTCCCTCGTGAGGTAGCCCTTCCGCCACGCGACGTACATGAGGCCGTTGAACGCGAGCGTGGCTACCATCGCCAGGAGCAGGGAGTTGACGGCGACGCCTGCTATCGTTTTCTGCGTCCTCCTGAACATTCCGAGGGCAACGTAGTCGTTGGGCGTCATGTGCCTCATAGGTAGAACCGCCCTCTCCGTCCCGTTCTGTGGGAGCAGTGAGAGCATGTGGTTCCAGGTTACGGTATAAACGTTGATGTGCGTTCCGTTGACGGTGCAGTTTGGTATTACCCTGTTCTCCTCTTCCCAGAGGCAGCTTCCATTACTGAGGAACCTCCCGTGGACGTTGGTGTGGTCATAGGTCTGGAAATAGAAGGTGCCGTTGTCCGGGCTCACCTTAACGACCTCTATGTCCTGAGTCGCCCCACCGTAGACGAGACCCCGGAAGAGGCGGTAGAGTTCGTCTATCAGGGAGTTGCTGAAGTACTCGTCCTCCCAGACGATGTAGTAGTAGAGGTTCCCGCCATAGTCTACCATGTAGAGGATTCCAATGGGCCTGTCATCCGGAGCTGTGTGGACTATGGGTGTATACTGGTAGACCTTCTCGCTCTCTCCGGGCATGTATCCCTCAAGGGAGTACCCGCTTGAGGTGAGACCGACGAGCCAGAATATGAAAAAGTTGAGAAGGAGCCATACGGCGAGCCACTTCTTTGGTACCATAACTCCACGGGATAAAGGGGAAGAATTCAAGCCTTAAGTTTTTCTATGACCTCGCGGAGGTTGGCGAGCATGTCCTCGATGTCCTCGAAGGTCATGTAACCCATGTTGCCTATGCGGAAGGTCTTCTCTGCCACGCTTCCGTAGCCCTTGGCCAGCTCGAAGCCGCGCTCGCGCATTGCGTTGTAGACGTCGACGCCCTTCATTCCCTCAGGGACGACGACTGCTGTGATGGTCGGGCTCTCGTAGCCCTCCTCAGCCAGAATTCCAAGGCCCATCTCCTTGACGCCTTCGCGGATGGTCTCGCTCCTCTTCCTGTACATGTCGAGCCATTCCTTCTTTCCGCCAATCTTCTCGATTATTCTAAGAACAACGTTGAGGCCGAATATCTGCGGGAGCGGTGGGGTTGAGGGCGTTCCCTTCTTCTTTTCGTTGAACCTTTTGTAGAGCGGCAGGTCAAAGTACCAGCCGCGCTCCGGCATCTTTTCGGCTATCTCAAAGACACGCTCGCTGACCGCCGCAACTGCCAGCCCAGGCGGGACGCCGAAGGCTTTCTGACTGCTCGCGAAGACTATGTCAATCCCCCACTTGTCAAATTTGATGTCGGCACCACCCATGGCCGAGACAGCATCGACGAAGAGGAGCTTGTCGTGTTCGTGGACGACCTTCGCCAGCTCCGGGAGCGGGTTGAGAACGCCGGTCGAGGTCTCGTTGTAGGTTATCGTAACCGCAGCGACGTCGGGGTTCTTTCTCAGGGCCTCGTCGAGTTCCTCCGGCTTGATTGCGTATCCAGGCTCCTTACTCAAGATGACGGCTTCTCTGCCGTTGGCCTCGACAACCTCGGCGAAGCGCTTTCCAAATGCTCCAATGACGGTGACCAGAACCTTTTCTCCCCTCGGCGCGGTGTTTCTAACCGCAGCCTCCATGAAGCCGGTTCCGGAGCTCGGGAAGAGGATTATTTCCCCGTTGTCAGCCTCAAGAAAAGCCTTGAGCCTGTTAAGGGTGTCAACGTGAACTTCCTTCGCTTCGGCCGAGCGGTGGCTGAACATCTGCACCGACATTATAGCTAGAACCTCCGGGAAACAGGCGACCGGACCGGCAGTGAAGAGCCTGTACTTCGGCTTGACGAGCTCGTAAACCTCCCTGTATGCCTCTTCATGCGTCATGTTGAACTTTAATTCCATCGCAACCACCTCGACGGGAGTTCAGGGAAAATCTATAAAAGGCTTCTCCTGGGGCCATCCGACGTTTTCTGAAACTTTTTTCTAGTTTTTATGGATTTCACGAAAAGCTTTCAACACCACCAAGACTTTTAAAGCATGGGGTTAACGTTAAGAGGGTGGTCTGATGGAATTCAAACGCCTCGCTGGAATCCTGCTCCTGATCCTCTCTGCCTTCACCGGAACGATGGCCTTCCGCCTCGCCACACCCGCGGTGGCATTCTACACGCGTGACATCCTGAAGGCGTCGATGTTCTCGGTCTCGATAGTTTCCACCTCATTCGTCCTTGCCAGGGCGTTCTCATCTGTCTCCGGGGGCTTGATGCTTGAGCGAGGAAAGCGGCTTCTCTACCTGGGGGCGCTGGCCATGATGTTCAACGCCCTCGCCGTTCAGCTTTATCCCCTAACATCAAACTGGCTTCAGGTTGCCGGAATAAAACTCCTCAACGGCTTTCTGAACGGTCTTAGCTGGCCGATGGCACAGTTTGTCATAGCGGTTACGACGCCGAAGGGAATCAGAGCCAGGGTCACTGCGGTTTACTTCTTCTTTGGAAGCGTTGCAGCCCTGCTGGGCAACTACGTCTACGCATACACGGTGAACCTTGGCCTATCCGGTCAGATGTGGATCTCCTCAGCGTTCTTCATGCTCACAGGTTTGATAATGCTGGCCGCCTACTACCTGCTTCGTGCCTGGGTAACACCGAGGAGGAAAAAGGACTCGGACACTGAGAAACTGGTCCTTGATCCCAAGGGCGTTCTGCTCATAGCTGCCCTCATGGCGGTCATCGTTGCATTCACCTCCGGAGAGATAACCTACGTCTACGTATCCGAGGCTCTGGGGATTGGTAGGGCCGCCACCGCAAGGCTCATAGGTTGGGCGGGATTTTTGGCCTCTCTGATGAGCTACGGTGTCTCTTGGCTGGCTGACGTTGGCAGTGAGAGACGGACAGTTATGCTCACGTCAATTCTTGCGGCGATTTCTCCCCTTCTGGCCGCGGTTAAAAGTGCTCCCACGGTTTTTCTTGGCATATTCCTTGCCCTCTTCGCCTTCCAGAGCTTCCGCCCGATTTCTAGGAAGATCCTGGCCGGCTACCACCGCTCTTCCCTTGCCATAGGGGGGGTAAACGGGGTTCAGAACATTTCAACCTTCTTTGGAGGTATTCTCTTTGGCCTCTCTTATTCCCTTGGGGAGGTTCATTGGCTGTTTACCGTCAATTTGGCTTTTCTGACCTTCATGCCGGTCTCCATCATCCTCCTGTGGAAGGGTATTGGACTTAGAATGCGTGGTTAGCGGTCCATCTGAATCA
Organism: Thermococcus sp.; assembly: GCF_026988555.1. Classification (NCBI taxonomy): domain Archaea; kingdom Methanobacteriati; phylum Methanobacteriota; class Thermococci; order Thermococcales; family Thermococcaceae; genus Thermococcus; species Thermococcus sp. The sequence continues at coordinate 17,370 of NZ_JALSLB010000030.1, forward strand.
TCGAGTTTCGGACGCCACTTTCCAAAACTTTTATAAGTCGCTCCACTCGCCTAAGTTTAGGTTTAGCTTATGCTCATTTGGAGGTGAGAGGATGGGACTTAGACCAGCCAAGATCGATAGGGACGTTGATAAACCCGCTTACACGAGAAGGAAATATATAAGGGGTGCCCCTGGCCCGAAGATAACCATATTCGACATGGGGAACCTTTCAGCCGAGTTTGAGTATGAGGTCAGCCTTCATGCCGAGCAGGCAATGCAGATAAGGCAGAACGCGCTTGAGGCTGTTCGTGTACAGGTTAACAGGTACCTCCAGAAGAACGTTGGAAGGAGCAACTACCACTACAAGATAAGGGTTTACCCCTTCCAGGTTCTCCGTGAGAATCCAATGGCCACTGGGAGAAAGGCTGATCGTTACGGAAACGGTATGAGGAGGCCCTTTGGAAAGCCGATAGGTCTCGCCGCCCGCGTCAAGAAGGACCAGAAGATACTCACGGTGTGGGTCAACGAACCGCACCTCAAGTTTGCCATCGACGCGATGCGCAGGGCGGGCATGAAGTTCTCGTACTCCAGCTACTACCGCATCTACGATAAGGACGGCAACGACGTAACCAGTAAGATTCTCTCCACGATGAAGCGCTGAAATGCAACGCTGAGTCACACGCTGTTATGCGGCGGTGGGAGTTCCGTTACCTCTCCTCTTTTCAGCGCTGGATCCTGGACGTACGTTTGTGTTCCTGGTTCGTTGCTGGCTGTGGTGGCATTTCTACCTCAGTAGGGGGTTTCTTTCTGCTTCACGGTGGGGGAGTAACTTATCCCAGCTAGTTACCCCCGTCTACGGTAGTTCAACACTCTCGACGTAATTACGGTCAGCGGTTGATCCAGCATTCATAATAATTATTAAAGATGTCGCCCAACATTGGTCGGTGGGAAGATGGTTGGCTCTCGCTTCAGGTCACTGCTCCTCAAGCTCGGCGTTCCTGAGGACAGGCTGGCCGTTCTTGATGGTAAGGGTGGGATTGTGGAGGGCGAATTCGAAGGTATCAGATACGTTCGCTTTCGAGATTCCGCCAAGGGTTTTCGGCGCGGAACGGTTGTCTTTGAGAACGGCGATGTCGTCCTTGGATTCCCTCACATTAAACGCATAGTCCAGCTTGAGAACGTAATAAGGAGAGTCTTTAAGAACAGGGCATTCTACGTTGAGGAGAAGGTGGACGGCTACAACGTCCGCGTCGTGAGTGTGAGGGACAGGGTTCTTGCCCTCACAAGGGGCGGCTTTATCTGTCCCTTCACGACGGAGAGGATACTGGACTTCATAAACGAGGAGTTCTTCAGGGACTACCCCAACCTCGTCCTGGCGGGGGAGATGGCCGGGCCTGAAAGCCCGTACATCGTTGAAGGGCCGCCCTACGTGAAAGAAGACATAGGGTTCTTCCTCTTTGACATCCAGGAGAAGGGAACGGGAAGGAGCCTCCCTGTGGAGGAGAGGCTTAAGCTTGCCGAGGAGTACGGCATTCGTCACGTTGAAACTTTTGGCCTCTACGACCGCTCGAAGATTGGGGGGCTGCATGAGTTAATCGAAAGGCTGGGCAGGGAGAGGAGAGAGGGCATCGTCATGAAAACGCCAGACATGAGGAGAATCGCGAAATACGTAACGCCCTACGCCAACATCAACGACGTCAGGATAGGCTCGCACGTATTCTTCGACCTGCCCCACGGCTACTTCATGGGGCGGATTAAGCGCCTCGCGTTCTATCTGGCCGAAAAGCACATCAAGGGCAAGGAGTTCGACGAGTACGCGAAGGCCCTCGGAAAGGCCCTCCTCCGGCCGTTCGTTGAGAGCATCCACGAGGTTGCTAACGGCGGCGAGGTCGAGGAGGTATTCACGGTCAGGGTGAAGAGCATAAGCACTGCCCACAGGATGATGACCCACTTCGAGAGGCTCGGCGTGAAGATCCACATCGAGGACATCGAGGATTTGAGAAACGGCTACTGGAGGATAACCTTCAAGAGGGTCTATCCGGACGCCACACGCGAGATGAGAGAGCTTTGGAACGGCAGGGCGTTCGTGGATTGAAGCGGTAGGTTTCATGAAAATTATCCTGCTAATTTGGGTGGATAAGTAAAATAGAGAAGCTCTAACTTGCACACCCACAAGTTACTCGCACCCCTGCAAGTTAAAGCTCCCTGAAGACCTTCGCCAACACGGGGTCGGGGATGTGGTAGCTTCCCTTCTTCTTTTCCACGTAGCCTGCTTTGACGAGGTTCTCAAGCAAAGCTGAAAAGTTCGAGTCGTTTACGGGGCCGAGCTTTAAGGAAAGGTAGTCTCTAATGTCCTTCCAGCGGGAATAGTTCAACGCTATCGCCTTCAGTATGAAGCGGTAGCGGGGACTGTAGTTGAAGAGCTTCGACAGCTCGTTTCCGGCTATGGCTTTAGCCTCCCTGAGAACTTCCTCAATAGCTTTATGATGTCTGAGTTTCCTCGTAACGCGGATGTACCCGTAGAGGGAGAGCCAGCCGGGGATACCGTCGAGCTCTTCAACGGCCCCTTCGATTTCCCGTTCCATAACTTTAAACTCTGTCTCTTCGAAGCCCGTTCTCAGGAATTCTCTGCTCAGCTTCGGATTAAAACGCTCAAGGGATATGTCGTGGTGGTATCTGCCGAAGAGCGGCGCTTCAGGATCGTTAAACTTCAAGAAGTCGAAGAGAAGACCCACCTCTGAGCCGGTGAGAATGAATGTCAGGTTTTTGAGGTTGTCAATGGCGTAAGCCAAAATCCCGTCGTACCTCGTGGCCCCCCCAAAGCGCAGGTACTGAGCCTCGTCGAAGGCAATAATTACTCTTCCGGCTTTTCCGCCGTATTCATTGAGCGCCTCCAAGAGCTCCGTTATCGAGAAGTCCTTTGAGGTTATCTCCAGTCTGAGCCCGGAAACGCTTACCCCCCTGACCCTCTCAAGGAAGAGCTTTGCCTCCTCGACCAGCTTTTTCCTTCCGCTCATTCCTGAGAGGAGCATTTTCCCGATTACGTACCTGTTGACGGATGAGAACTCGGAGTAGGTTTTTCTCACGTCGACTTTTATTGAAGGGTAGGTGAGCTCGTTGAGTGCAACGTTGAGGAGTGAGCTCTTTCCGAGCCTCCTGAGGCCGAGAAGGAGGATTAGCCTTTCTCCTCTCCCCACTGCCTCCTTAAGCTCCCTGAGTTCCCTTTCCCTATCAAAGAGTTCTTCCCTCTTCGTCTTTGGGTACGGTGAAAACAGCATTAACTTGCACCCCCACAAGTTACTTGCACCCCTGCAAGTTAAAAGGCTTTCCCCGAAACTTTTCTAGCGAAAAGTTTCATCAAAGTTTGTGATTCCTTTATGAGTGCTCTTTTGAAGTGTTTGCGTTTCTGAAATTCCTTTTGGAGCTTTAGAATTCTCTAATTGGGGAACGTTTGTTTTTGGGTTTACGTTTTTTTCGCGCTCCGGAGAAGCGCTTTTCGGGGGATAACCCTGTTTTGTGGGCTTTTAGAAGTAAATTTCAACAGGGGAGAGGGTCTTTTACTGTGCAAACGCTCTCAAACAAAATCGCACTTAGGAAAAGAATCACGAGTCTTGGTCAAACTCAACGGGACTATCATCCCGTGCGTTGAAGCTCCACTTCAACGTCGCAAAGGCGAACAAGCTTTTAGAAAAAGCTTGATCAAAAGAGCTCCTTTCTTCTAAATTGACAGGGAATAAAAGTGTGCACTACTAAAGCAGCACCTTTAAACTAGGGTTTAATCCCTAAAACGAGTCATTGAAGAGGTTTCACATCTTTTTTGGCGTCTTTTGGACGCCTTGTAGGGGTGAAACACTGAAAAACTGCCAACTTAAGAGTAAACACTTGAAAAACAAGCAATTTTAGAATTGCACGTGATTTTTCCGCCAGCGCTTTGCGAAGCAAAGGGCTGATTGCAAAAAATTTGTACACCTTCAAACCCAAAAAAGGGTGGAAGGGTTCGAAAGCCTTTTAAATAGTCTCCATAGACCTTCCTCCAGCGTTGGAGTATTCAGAGCGAAGGATGACAGGAAAATGGGCTGGCACATCTTTATTCCGGATTCGCTCCTTGAAGAGAGTGATGATCCGAAAATTCGGACGTACAAGGTTGGTCAGGTAGCAAGAGCAGCGGCGATCTTCGGCGTCGAGCACATCTGGATTTACGGGGCCGGCGGCAGGGACGGCAGGTTCATAAAAACCATCCTCGAATACGCTGAAACACCCCAGTACCTCAGGAAGAGGCTATTTCCGCTGATACCGGAGTTGAGGTACGTTGGCGTCATCCCGCCCTTGAGGACCCCCCACCATAAGCTCAAGCGAAAGCCCAGAGTTGGGGAGATCCGTGAGGGCTTCGCCTTCAGGAAGGGACGAAGGATTTACGCCGACATTGGACTTGATGACCTTGCGATGGTTGAAGGAGTCATTGAAGGGCGTGCAACGTTCGAGATCATCTCAACAAGGCCCCTCAAAGTGATACCGACAAAACCAGAGGAGTACTGGGGGTACCGGGTTCACCTCACCGGTAGCCCTCTAGCAAAAACACTTAAAAAGGCAAGGCTTGACCTGGCAGTTGCAACCTCCAGGAAGGGGCAAGACATTCGGGAGGTGAGGCTTCCCTCACTTAAGAGGGAGGTCGGATTGGTCTTTGGCTCGCCGAGGAGGGGCGTGATGGAGCTCCTCGGTGGGGAGGATTATAACTTTGATCTAATCCTCAACACAGTTCCAAATCAGCGGACAGCCACCGTCCGCACCGAGGAGGCCATCTTGGCCACACTCGCGGTGTTTAATTTCATAGGGAGGGATTGAGATGGGAAAGATACACAGACCAAGGAGAGGTTCACTGGCTTACTCGCCCAGAAAGCGGGCTAGGAGTGTAGTCCCAAGAATCAAAACATGGCCGGAGGAGAGTGAGGTTAGACTGCTTGGCTTCGCAGGATACAAGGCGGGGATGACCCACATCCTCATGATAGACGACAGGCCGGGGCTTACCAGGGGCAAGGAAATCGTTATGCCTGTTACTATCGTGGAAGTCCCGCCGCTCTTCGTCTACGGTATCAGGGCATACAGACAGGGGTACCTTGGACTGGAGACCGTCACTGAGGTATGGGCACTCAACCTCAGCGATGACCTGAAGAGAAGGATAAAAACACTCCCTAAGAACTACAACGAGGAAACGTTCCGTGCAAAGCTTGGGGAGCTTGAGGATCTCGTTAGGAATGGAGAGATCGTTGAGGTCAGGGCCCTCGTCCACACCCAGCCGAGACTCATCAAACTCAAGAAGAAGCCCGAGGTCATGGAATACGCGGTTGGCGGAGACGATGTTGCCGCCAAGTTTGACTACCTCAAGGGGATCGTTGGCAGGGAGGTCCGTGCGGGGGATGTCCTTCACGAGGGCGAGCTCCTCGACGTCATCGCGGTAACCAAGGGCAAGGGAACTCAGGGCCCGGTCAAGAGATGGGGAGTTAAGATACAGTTTCACAAGGCCCAGCGTGCAGGTAAGGCTAGGCATATAGGCAACCTCGGTCCGTGGCATCCGACCAGGGTCATGTGGACGGTTCCGCTTGCGGGACAGATGGGTTTCCACCACAGAACCGAGTTCAACAAGAGACTCATAGCGATAGGCGAGAACGGAACCCTTGAGCTCAACGGCAACAAAGTTGAGGTGACTCCAAAGGGAGGCTTCCCTCACTACGGTCTCATAAGAAGCGACTTCCTGATGATCCAGGGCACGGTCCCGGGTGCTTTTAAGAGAATCGTCCGGGTCAGACCGGCCATCAGGGCTCCGAAGAAGAGACCTCCCCTTGAGAGACCACAGATAACGTACATCAGTAGAGAATCCAAGCAGTGAGGTGAGATAGATGAAAGTTAAGGTATTTTCACTTGAAGGCGAGCCCGTTGAGGAGATAGAGCTTCCAAAGGTCTTTGCCACCCCCTTCAGGCCCGACCTCATCAGGAGGGCTGTCATTGCCTCATGGACGCACAGGATACAGCCGCAGGGCAGGGACCCGCAGGCCGGTAAGAGACGCGTCACCGAGAACATTGGAAAGGGCCATGGGATGGCGAGGGTTGAGAGGATAAAGACCTCTCCGAGGTTCGCTGCGTTCGTCCCCTTTGCGGTTGGTGGAAGAAGGACCCACCCACCAAAGGTCGAGAAGGTTATCTGGGAGGGCATTAACAAGAAGGAGAAGAGACTCGCTGTAATGAGCGCGATAGCCGCCACCGCAAACTATGACCTCGTCAGGGCTAGGGGGCACATGGTCGACAACGTCCCGCAGGTTCCGCTAGTCGTCACCGACGACCTCGAGAAGGTCTTCAAGACCGCCCAAACTAGGGAGATATTCAAGAAGCTCGGCGTCTGGGACGACATTGAGAGGGCCAAAAAGAACACCAAGATAAGGGCAGGTAAGGGCAAGATGCGCGGAAGGCGCTACAAGAAGGCCAAGGGGCCGCTCGTCGTCGTTGCCAAAAACGAGGGAATCGTCCAGGGAGCTAGGAACCACCCGGGCGTTGACGTTATCACAGTGGAGAACCTCGGCGTTGAACTGCTCGCTCCGGGTACCCACCCCGGAAGGCTTACCATATGGACAAAGGGTGCGATAGAAAAGCTTAGGGAGATTTACGGGTGATGAGAGATGGATCCGTACAGGGTTATCGTTAGGCCGCTCGTCACGGAGAAGGCCGTTTCAATGATAGAACGAGAGAACAAGCTCACCTTCATAGTGAACAGGAGGGCCACAAGGGCCGACATCAAGAGGGCCGTGGAAGAGATGTTCGAGGTTAAAGTGGAGAAGGTCAACGTCCTCCTCACCATGAAGGGCGAAAAGAAGGCTTACGTGAAACTCAAGCCGGAATACGACGCTAGTGAGATAGCCGCAAGGATAGGATTGTTCTGATGGGGTGAGTGAGATGGGAAAGAGTCTGATTCAACAGAGGAGAGGTAAGGGAACGAGCACCTTTAGGGCGCCCTCCCACAGGTACAGGGGAGCGGTTAAGTACGTTCCGCTTAACCTGACGAAGGAGCAGACCCTTGTTGGTGAAGTCGTAGAGATACTCCACGACCCCGGAAGGACCGCACCGGTTGCCAGGGTGAAGTTTACGAACGGCATGGAGAAGCTCATCATAGCTCCAGAAGGGCTCCTCGTTGGTGAGGAGATAGCGGCCGGGCCGAACGCTCCGATAAAAATGGGCAACTCCCTTCCGCTCGCAATGATACCTGAGGGAAGCTACGTTTACGACATAGAGGGGAGCCCCGGTGATGGTGGCAAGTACGTCCGTGCGGGTGGAACTTACGCACTCATCGTCAGCAGGGAGAAGGACAAGGTCATAGTCCAGCTTCCGAGTGGTGAGCTCAGGCAGTTCAACCCTGCCTGCAGGGCAACCATAGGTGTGGTCGCTGGCGGTGGAAGACTTGAGAAGCCCATAGTTAAGGCAGGAAAGGCTTACTACATCATGAAGGCGAGGAACAGGTTCTGGCCAAAGCCGAGGGGCGTCAAGATGAACGCAGTTAACCACCCACACGGTGGTAAGGAGCATCACATTGGCAGGCCAAGCACCATCGCCAGAAGGGCCGCCCCAGGTCAGAAGGTTGGTCATATCGCCGCGAGAAGAACCGGTAGGAGGAAGTGAAGATGGCGAGGAAGAAAGAGTTTAAGTACAGGGGTTACAGTTTCAATGAACTGCTTAACATGTCACTTGAGGATTTTGCCAAGCTTCTTCCTGCCAGGCAGAGGAGAAGCCTCAAGCGTGGACTTTCACCTGAGCAGAAGAAACTCCTGAGGAAGATACGGCTTGCTAGAAAAGGGAAGTACAAGAAGCCGATAAAAACCCACAGCAGGGACATGGTTATCCTCCCAGAGATGGTCGGCATGACCATACACGTCCACAACGGGAAGGAGTTCGTCGCTCTGGACATCAAAGAGGAAATGATAGGACACTACCTCGGTGAGTTTGCCCTGACCCGGAAGATAGTGCAGCACGGTTCGCCGGGTGTTGGAGCTACAAGGTCCTCAATGTTCGTGGCTATCAAGTGAGGTGGTCTAGATGTCCAAGGGAAGGTTTTCCTATTCATTCCAGAACTTTGATCCTGAGAGAATGGCGCGCGCCAGTGGAAGGGATCTCAGGATGTCCCCAAAGCACACTGTGGAGCTCCTCAGGGAGATCAGGGGCATGATGGTCAACGATGCACTCCGCTACCTCGACGACGTTATAGCGCTCAAGAGACCGGTTCCAATGAAGCGGTTCAACGACAGCCAGGGGCACAAGCCGGGCAGGGGTTTCGGTCCAGGTCGCTATCCGGTCAAGGTCGCCAAAGCCGTCAAGAGGATCCTCCTCAACGCCAAGAACAACGCCGAACAGAAGGGGCTTGATGTTGACAGGCTTAAGGTGATCCACGCAGCAGCCCAGAGGGGCCCAGTGCTCCGCGGCTACATTCCCAAGGCCTATGGAAGGGCCACACCGTTCAACGAACAGACCACCCACGTGGAGATAGTTGTTGAGGAGATTAGGAGGTGAGCCTTTTGGCGATCGAGAGATACTTCATCAGGGAGAACGTTAAGGAGATGCTCATTGACGAGTACCTCGAAAAGGAGCTCAGAAGGGCTGGCTACGGTGGAATCGACATAAAGAAAACTCCCCTTGGTACAAAGGTGACGATATTCGCGGCCAGTCCCGGATATGTTATCGGCAGGGGTGGAAGGAAGATACGGGAGCTTACCCGGCTACTCGAGAGGAAGTTCAACCTTGAGAACCCACAGATCGAGGTCGAGGAGATCAAAAATCCCTACCTCAACGCCAAGGTTCAGGCTGTCAGGCTTGCCCAGGCCCTTGAGAGGGGTATTCACTTCAGGAGGGCTGCCTACTCGGCCATAAGAGCGATCATGAGGAACGGTGCCAGGGGTGTCGAAATCCGTCTGAGCGGAAAACTCACCGGTGAGAGGGCCAAAAGTGTCCGCTTTTATCAGGGTTACCTCGCTAAGGTCGGCAACCCCGCCGAGACCCTCGTCAGTAAGGGCTACGCACAGGCGCGCCTTAAACTCGGCGTCATTGGTGTTAAGGTCTCAATCATGCCGCCCGATGCTAAACTCCCGGACGAAATTGAGGTCATAGAAAAGCCCGTTGAGGAAGAGGTGAGCGGAGAATGAAGCCAAGTGAGATCCGTGAGATGGGCATGGATGAGATCAACGAGAGGCTCAGGGAGCTCCGCCTTGAGCTCGCCAAGGAGAGGGGTGTGCTCACCATGGGGGCATCGACCGAAAACCCCATGGTCATCCGAAACCTCAGGCGCGATATAGCGCGCCTGCTTACCATACGAAAGGAGAAGCTTAAGGAGAAAAGGTGAGGTTCGGTGCCTAGGATTGTTAACCCTCTGGATGAGATGCTCTTTAAGGAGGTCCTGAAGGAACAGCAGAGGATTAGGGTGTACATAGAGAAAGCCCGCTACGGGAAGCTCAAGACCATAATCGAGGGGATCGATGAGAAGGAGTTCGATCTCGATGAGATCGCAAAGAAACTGAAGGCGAAGTTGGCATGCGGTGGAACCGTGAAAAAAGGAAGAATAGAGCTCCAGGGCGATCACAGGGACAGGGTCAGGAAGTTGCTTGGAGAACTTGGATTTTCAGAGGACTTGGTAGAGGTGGAGTGAACCATAAAAGGCTCATCTGGAGCGAGCTCATTGGACTGAAAGCAAAGATTATAAGGGCATCCCATCCAGAGCTGGTTGGCATCGAGGGCTACGTCCTTGATGAGACGAGGAATACCCTCACCCTCGGCGGTGAGCGGGTCTGGGTAATCCCAAAGGACGTGGTGGAACTTGAGTTTGAAGCTGGCAATAAAAGAATCCGGATTGAAGGGAAGAACCTAATAGGAAGGCCTGAGATGAGATTGAAGAAGAGGTGGAGACGATGAGAGAGATTGGATTGAAGATTCAGCCTCCCGCTGAGAAATGTGATGATCCAAACTGCCCGTGGCATGGATATCTAAAGCTCCACGGCAGATACTTTGAGGGAGTTATCGTCAGCGATAAGGGCAAAAAGACCGTCGTGGTTGAAAGGCAGCACTACCACTATCTCAAGAAGTACGAGAGATATGAACTTAGGAGAAGCAGGATACACGCTCACAACCCCGAATGCATAGATGCTAAGGTCGGTGACAGAGTCCTAATAGCTGAGAGCAGACCGATAAGTAAAACCAAGAGTTTCGTGGTAGTTGCCGTGACCAAAAGGGCTGAGGAGGTGTGAAGGATGGCCAAGAAGGGTGCTGGAGCCACAAGGGGAATTAGTCCAGTCAGGCCGACCCGTGCCCTCCCAATAGGCGCTTATCTCAGGGTCGCAGACAACAGCGGCGCCAAGGTCGTTCAGATCATAGGCGTCGTCGGTTACAAAGGTACCAGGAGGAGGCTGGCCAGCGCGGGTGTTGGGGACATGGTTATCGCGGCTGTCAAGAAGGGGCGGCCGGATATCAGGCATCAGGTGGTCAGAGCCGTCGTTGTGAGGCAGAGAAAGGAATACAGAAGGCTCGACGGCATGCGTGTCAAGTTCGAGGACAACGCGGCAGCGATAGTCACCCCTGAGGGTGTCCCCAGAGGAACCGAGATAAGGGGCGCCATAGCGAGGGAGGCCGCCGAGCGCTGGGTCAGGCTCGGCAGCATAGCGAGCATCGTGTTGTGAGGTGAGAATTATGAAGCTTAATACAAAGCAACCGAGAAAGCAGAGGAAGTTCCTTTACAACGCCCCACTGCATCTTAGGGGCAAGTTCATGAGTGCGGCCCTCAGCAGGGATCTGAGGGAAAGGTACAACGTCAGGAACCTCCCTATTAGGTCGGGGGACAAGGTCAGGATCGTCCGGGGCGACTTCAAGGGCAAGGAAGGCAAGGTCATGGATATTGACCTCAAAAGGTACAGGATACACGTTGAGGGGGTTACCCAGAAGAAGGTTGATGGAACCGAGGTGTTCTACCCGGTTCACCCGTCCAACGTCGTTATAATAGACCTCAACCTTGAGGACGAGAAGAGGGAGAAGATAATTAATAGGAGGGCTTGAAAATGGCGAGAAAGGGTGCAAAGAGACACCTTAAGAGGCTTGCTGCCCCAACCCAGTGGTACCTCTCAAGAAAGACCTACAAATGGGCCATCCGTCCGAGGCCGGGTCCCCACAGTATGAAGACCTCGATTCCGCTGCTCTATATAATCAGGGACTATCTCGGCTACGCCAAGACTGCAAGGGAGGCACGGAGGATACTTAACGAAGGCAGGGTCCTGGTTGATGGTATACCAAGGAAGGACTACAAGTTCCCCGTCGGTATAATGGACGTTGTTTCTATCCCTGAGACCGGCGAGCACTACAGAATCCTACCGAACAGAATTGGGAAGCTGATACTTCATCCTATAGCTGATAAGGAAGCCAACGTGAAGCCACTCAGGATAAACAACAAGCGCATGGTTAAGGGGGCCAAGGTTCAGCTAAACCTCCACGATGGAAGCAATCACTTGGTCACCATGAACGATAAGGATAAGTACAGGACGGCCTATACCGTTCTCATGAGGGTTCCCGACAGAGAGGTCATCGAGGTCATCCCGTTCGAGGTAGGGGTCTACGTCTTCGTTACCCAGGGTAAGAACGTCGCCAGGAGAGGCAAGGTCACTGAGGTTAGGAGGTTCCCGATGGGCTGGCCGGACGTTGTCACAATTGAGGACGAGAACGGCGAACTCTTCGACACACTTAAGGAGTACGCCTTCGTCGTTGGAAAAGAGAAGCCGGAGATTTCCCTTCCGTGAGAGAGGTGAGATGAGATGGAAATCAACAGAGAGGCTATCCTTGCAGACTGGGAAGCTCACCCGATGAGGAAGCCCAGGATTGCAAAGGTCACCATAAACATTGGAGTCGGCGAGAGCGGTGAGAGGCTCACCAAGGCTGAGAAGATGCTTGAGGGACTCGTCGGTCAGAAGCCGATAAGGAGACGTGCTAAGCAGACCAACAAAGACTTCGGAATCCGGCGTGGTGAGCCTATAGCGGTCAAGGTCACACTCAGAAAGGAGAAAGCAGAGAAAATGCTCGATAGGCTCCTTGAGGCTGTTGACAGGAAGCTCAAGGCCGGCAACTTCGACGAGCACGGGAACTTCTGCTTTGGGATACAGGAGCACATAAACATACCCGGCGTCGAATACGATCCGGAAATAGGCATCTTCGGTATGGACGTCTGCGTTACCCTCGAGAGGCCAGGATACCGTGTTGCCAAAAGGAAGCGGGGAAGGAAGAAACTTCCGACCAAGCACAAGCTGACTAAGGAGGAGGGTATCGTCTTCGCTGTGGAAGAGCTGAATGCTAAGGTGGAGGGATTGTGAGATGGCGAAGGCTGACTACAACAAGAAGAAGCCGCGCAAGTTCGGTAAGGGTGCGAGAAGGTGCATGCGTTGCGGCCAGTACGGCCCGGTTATCAGGATACACGGCCTTATGCTCTGCAGGCACTGCTTTAGAGAGATAGCCCCCAAGCTGGGCTTTAAGAAGTACGAGTGAGGTGAGAGAAGATGACTTTACTTGATCCACTGGCTAATGCCCTTTCACACATAACGAACAGCGAGAGGGTCGGAAAGAATGAGGTCTACCTCAAGCCAGCCTCCAAACTCATGGGGGAGGTCCTCAGGGTTATGCAGGAGAACGGCTACATAGGCGAATTCGAGTTCATAGACGATGGAAGAGCCGGAATCTACAGGGTACAGCTCATAGGAAAGATCAATAAGACAGGTGCTATAAAACCGCGCTTCCCGGTCAAGGCTACGGAGTACGAGACCTGGGAAAAGAGGTTCCTCCCGGCATTCGAGTTCGGTATCCTCATAGTCTCGACCTCCCAGGGAGTTATGGCCCACAAAGAAGCCATCGAGAAGGGAATCGGCGGTAGGTTGATAGCGTACGTCTACTGAGGTGAGAGGGATGCCGATAGATGCATGGGTAAGAGAAGAGGTTGAGATTCCTGAGGGTGTTGATGTCACCGTTGAGGGAAACGTTGTTAATATCAAGGGGCCAAAGGGTGAACTTCAGAGGGAGTTCAAGTACCCCGGTGTAAAGGTATTCACAGAGGACGGTAAGGTCGTGGTCTTCAAAGAGTTCCCCAGGAGAAAGGACATAGCCATAGCGAGAACCTTTAAGGCCCATATAGCGAACATGCTCAGGGGCGTCACCGAGGGCTTTACTTACAGGCTCAAGGTAGTCTACAGCCACTTCCCGATGACCGTTAAGGTTCAGGGTGACGAGGTCGTCATCGAGAACTTCCTCGGTGAGAAGAACCCCCGGAGGGCCAAGATCCTCCCTGGAGTTTCGGTTAAGGTAACGGGTAGTGAGGTCATCGTTGAGGGCATCGACAGGGAGGCCGTTGGTCAGACCGCTGCAAACATTGAACAGGCAACTAGGATAACCAAATGGGACAGGCGCGTCTTTCAGGATGGTATTTACATCGTTGACAAGGCGGGTAAACCTATAAAGTTCTGAGGTGTGAGAAATGAACGAGAAAGCGAGACTCCTTAGGATAAGGGCCAGGATCAAGAGGAAGAAACCGCGCTTCCTCAGGCAGGAGTGGTGGAGGTTCCCGAAGTTCAAGAACAATCCCAAGTGGCGCAGGCCGAAGGGAATTGACAGCAAACTCAGGCTTAAGAAGAAAGGCAAAGCTCGCTCCCCCAGCATTGGATGGAGATCTCCAAGGGCCGTTCGTGGACTACATCCGAGCGGGTATGAAGAGATCCTCGTCCACAACGTTAGGGAGCTTGAGGCCATAGACTCGACCAAGCAGGCCGCCAGGATAGCCGGAACCGTTGGAGCCAGGAGGAGGGAGACCATACTCGCCAGGGCAAAAGAGCTTGGCGTTAAGGTACTCAACCCGTGAGGTGAGATTATGCTCAAGATGCAGAGGAGAATTGCCGCTGATTTGTTGAAGTGCGGTGAGAACAGGGTATGGATCGATCCTGAGAAGATGGAGGATGTCGCTGCCGCAATAACCCGTGAGGATATAAAGAGACTCATCCATGATGGCGTAATCAAGAAGAAGCCTGTTAGAGGACAGAGTACATACAGAGCTAAACTCCGGGCAGAGGCCAGGAAGAAGGGCCGTCACAGGGGGCCGGGAAGCAGGAAAGGCAAGAAGACAGCCAGGATGGGCAAGAAGGAACGCTGGATGATGACCATCAGGGCCCTCAGGAGGGAGCTTAGGAAACTCAAGGCGGATGGCAAGCTCGACGAGCACGCATACAGAAGACTCTACATCAGAGCCAAGGGCGGCCAGTTCAAGAACAAGCGACAGCTCTACCTGTTCATGCAGGAGCACGATATACTGAAGGAGTGAGGTGAGAGAGATGGCACACGGACCAAGGTATAGGGTTCCATTCAGAAGGAGGAGAGGGGGTAAGACTAACTATCACAAGAGGCTCGCCCTCCTCAAGTCCGGAAAGCCCAGGCTTGTTGTGAGGAAGACCCTCAACCACCACGTAGCCCAGATAGTGGTTTACGACCCGAAGGGGGACAGAACGATAGTCTCAGCACACACCAAGGAGCTCATGAGGGACTTCGGCTGGAAGAGCCACGGAGGCAACACACCTTCAGCCTACCTGCTCGGTCTCCTCATAGGCTACAAGGCCAAGAAGGCCGGAATCGAGGAGGCCATCCTTGACATAGGCCTCCACCCTCCGACCAGGGGTTCGAGCATCTTCGCCGTGCTGAAGGGCGCCGTTGACGCTGGACTCAACATCCCGCACAGCGAGGAGATATACCCCGAGGACTACAGGATAACCGGTGAACATGTTGCCAACTACGCCAGGGCCCTTAAGGAGAAGGATGAAAGCCTCTACCAGAAACAGTTCTCAGGTTATCTCACCAGAGGATTAGAGCCTGAGAAGCTCCCTGAGCACTTTGAGGATGTTAAAGGTAGGATAATCGAGAAGTTTGAGGGGGCGAGAGAATGAGCGACCCGAGAGAGATGACCCAGCGCGTTCTTGAGGAGTGGCAGCCGAGGACCAAGCTCGGCAGGCTCGTCAAGGAGGGCCAGATAACTGACATTCACGAGATATTCCGTAAGGGCTACCAGATCAAGGAGCCTGAGATAGTGGATGTCCTCCTCCCGGAGGTCAACCTCAGGGAGAACCAGGAGGTTCTCGACATAGCTCTCACCGTCAGGATGACCGACAGCGGCAGGCGCATAAGGTTCCGTGTTCTCGCCGCTGTGGGCAACAGGGACGGTTACGTCGGCCTCGGAATCGGCCATGGGAAGGAGGTTGGAATAGCCATCAGGAAGGCCATCAACTACGCCAAAATGAACATCATCGAGATCAAGCGCGGCTGTGGAAGCTGGGAGTGCAGGTGCAGGAGGCCGCACTCGATTCCCTTCGCCGTCGAGGGCAAGGAAGGCAGCGTCCGCGTCAAGCTCATGCCGGGACCGCGTGGACTTGGACTGGTCATCGGTGACGTCGGCAAGAAGATACTCAGCCTCGCCGGCGTCCAGGACGTCTGGTCCCAGACTCTCGGTGAGACGAGAACCACCGTGAACTTCGCCAAGGCGGTCTTCACCGCGCTCTACAACACCAATAGCGTTGCCATTAAGCCGGAGGACATCGAGCGCTATGGCATAATCGTCGGAAGAGAGATGTCAGCAAACTTCCAGATTGAGTGAGGTGAGAGAAGATGGCAAAGTTCGCACTCATCAGGCTTAGGAGCGGGATAAGGGCGAAGGGTGAGGTCAGGGACACCCTCGCCATGCTCCGTCTCCACAGGATAAACCACCTCGTCCTCGTCGACGACAACCCGAGCTACAATGGAATGGTCCAGAAGGTCAAGGACTACATCACCTGGGGTGAGATTGACAAGGAAACCCTCGCCGCCCTCATCAGGAAGAGGGGCAGGCTCATCGGCAACAAGCCGGTTACCGATGAGTACGTCAAGGAGAAGCTTGGTATGAGCATAGATGAGTTCGCCCAAAAGATCGTGGACGGTGAGATGAAGCTTGGGGACCTCCCCAGTGTGAAACCGGTCTTCAGGCTTCACCCACCAAGGGGCGGCCTAAAAGGAAGCAAGAAGCGCTCGTTCAAGGAGGGCGGGGCACTTGGTTATCGCGGCGAGAAGATAAACGAGCTCATTGAGAGAATGCTCTGAGGTGGCGAGAGATGATAAGGAGAAAGAAGAAGGTTAGGAAGTTCCGCGGGAGTCACACTCATGGATGGGGATGCAAGAAGAAGCACCGCGGCGGTGGCAGCAAGGGCGGCAAAGGAATGGCAGGAACCGGAAAAAGGAAAGACCAGAAATGGACCTGGGTTATCAAATACGCCCCCGACAGGTTGGGCAAAAGGGGATTCCACCGGCCAAAGGCCGTTCAGTACCTCCCCCAAGTAATGAATCTCAACGACATAGAAGAGAACCTTCAGCTCTTCCTCGACAGCGGCATTGCGTACGAGGAGGAGGGAAAACTCATTGTGGACACCACTCAGATGGGGATCGACAAGGTCCTTGGAAGCGGAAGGATCAGCAGGCCCCTTGTGGTGAAGGCTTACTACGTAACTCCCAAAGCTGAGGAGAAGATTAAGGCCGCTGGTGGCGAGGTTCTCCTCGCCTGATTCCCTTTAATTTTCAAAAAAATCTCGGGTGTTGCCAATGGGAAGACTAAGGGACCTGACGTTTGCTTTAGAACGGTATTTCCCTGAAGTTGAGCGGCCAAAACGGCGCGTTCCGCTTAAGGAGAAGTTTATGTGGACGGGCATTGTCCTGCTGTTGTACTTCATACTGGCTGAAATGCCCCTGTATGGGATGCCCAAGAACATCCAGGACTATTTCGCAACGCTTCGTTTTGTTCTCGCAGGTAGAAGTGGATCCCTGCTGACGTTGGGTATCGGTCCAATAGTCACCGCGAGTATTATAATGCAACTTCTCGTGGGCTCTGAGATAGTCCACCTCGACTTGTCGAATCATGAGGACAGGAGGTTTTACCAGGCCGCCCAGAAGCTGTTTGCCGTGTTTATGAGCTTCTTCGAGGCCGGAGTTTACGTCTTCGCCGGTGCGTTCGGGAGGGTGGATAGCAACCTCAGTGCGTTCCAGACGGTAACCACCCCACAGGGGGCTGCGTTCATAGGTCTAGGACTGGCGATACTGTTGTTGTTACAACTTGGATTTGCATCAACGATGCTGATTCTCCTCGATGAACTCGTCAGCAAGTGGGGCATCGGAAGTGGTATCAGCCTCTTCATCGCTGCTGGGGTCTCTCAGCAGGTTATAGTTAAATCACTCAGCCCTATGACGACATCAAGCTACATCGACCCAGTTACGGGGGGACCTGCCATAATCGGCGCCATTCCAGCGTTCATCCAGCACCTTATACACGGTGATGTGAGCGGGGCCATATACAGGGGGGCCTTGCCGGATATGCTGGATCTCACGGCGACCATAATAGTGTTCCTTGTGGTGGTGTACCTGGAGAGCATGCGCGTTGAGATACCCCTCAGCTACGGCCGTGTCACCGTTCGTGGAAGGTACCCAATAAGATTCATGTACGTCAGCAACATCCCGATCATCTTGACCTTTGCACTCTACGCCAACGTCCAGTTATGGGCAAGGCTTCTTTACAGCAGGGGCATAACCTGGCTGGGTACGTTCGATTCCAGGGGTAATCCTGCCAGCGGAATCGTCACCTACCTCTACCCTACTAGGGATATCTACCACGTCATAGCACAGCCGGGTCATGCCCTGATATACGCGGTTAGCACTATAATCTGGGCCCTTATCTTCGGCTTCCTGTGGGTGGAACTCACAGGACTTGATGCCAAGAGCATCGCCAGACAGCTTCAGCAGGCAGGACTCCAGATACCTGGCTTCAGAAGGGATCCGAGAATCCTGGAGAGGGTGCTCAACAGATACATCCCCTACGTTACCTTCTGGGGATCGTTCACCCTGGCCATAGTAGCGGTGCTGGCGGATTTCCTTGGAGCACTTGGTACAGGAACGGGAATACTGCTTACGGTGGGTATACTCTACAGGTTCTACGAGGAGATCGCCAGGGAGCAGGCAACTGAGATGTTCCCGATGCTAAGGAAGTTCTTCACCAAGTGAGCCTTTCTTTCTTTACAAAACCTTTTAAACCCGCTTTTATTAATTCCTCCAGAGCCTCCTTGGGTGAGTGTAATGCCGTTTGTGGTCATGATAACTGGCATCCCGGGTGTAGGGAAGAGCACAATAACAAAGCTTGCCCTCAAACAGGTGCGGGTCAAGTTTAGGCTCCTCAACTTCGGGGATTTGATGTTTGAGGAGGCCGTGAAAGCGGGTCTGGTATCCCACAGGGACGAGATGAGGAAGCTGAACCCGGACCTGCAGAGACGTCTTCAGATGAAAGTCGCGGAGAAGATCGTGGAGATATCACAGAAGGAACCCGTGCTCATCGACACTCACGCCACGATAAGAACACCCGTTGGTTACCTGCTTGGATTCCCCAGGGAGGTTATAGAGGTTATAAACCCGAACTTCATAGTTATAATTGAGGCGACCCCAAGTGAGATACTTGGAAGGCGCCTCCGCGACCTGAAGCGCGACAGGGACGTGGAGACCGAGGAGCAGATACAGCGGCACCAGGATCTCAACAGGGCTGCCGCGGTGAGTTATGCCATGCATTCAAATGCACTGATTAAGGTGATCGAGAACCATGAGGACAAGGGCCTTGAGGAGGCCGTTTATGAACTTGTTGAGGTACTGAATTTGGCGGTGGGGGAATATGCTTGAGGGAATATACGTCTTCCTTGATAAGGTCTTCGGACCAATGATACTTCACTATCAGCCCATATGGGTTGTTACGGTAGCAGGAGCAATACTGGGAGCATTTTTTACTCTGTTGAACTACATCCTTGTGGATCAGGAGAAGGTCAAGCTCCTTCAGAAGAAGAGCAAGGAGTTCCAGCAGAAGTATCGTAAAGCACAGCTTGAAAAAGATGAGAAAAAACTCAGAAAAATGCAGCAGGAGCAGATGGAACTCATGAAGCTTCAGAGTGAGGTCATGAAGGATACTATGCTTAAGGTTAGCCTCCTTACCCTACCCATATTCTGGGTGTTCTTTGGCTGGTTGAGAAGGTGGTACGTCGAGACCAGCGTGGTGAAGTCACCGTTTAACTTCTTCCTCTTCGACTGGTTCCACAGGCTCTACCACTCTGCCCTACCGGCCAGTGAGCTTGGATATGTGGGATGGTACATAATGACCTCAATGGTGGTTGGATACATCCTGAGGAAGCTCCTGGACATGGGTTAAATTTAAAAACACTCCACGAAAAGGCATTGCGAGGTGAGAGAAAATGAAACCCATGTACAAGTCAAGATCATGGAAACGGAAGTACGTTAGGACACCCGGTGGGAGAACCGTCATACACTTCGAGCGCAAGAAGCCGAAGGTTGCACACTGTGCGATGTGCGGCAGACCCCTTAACGGTTATCCACGTGGCAGACCCGGGGACATTAGGAAGCTTCCAAAGACTGCAAAGAGACCTGAGCGCCCATATCCGAACCTCTGTCCCAGCTGCATGAGGAAAGTTCTGAAGGCCCAGGTCAGAGCAGGCATTGTCCTTTGAGTTTCCCGCAGAAGTGATCGGCATGCCAAAGAACTGCTTGGTAATAACCGTCAGTGGATTGGCGGGTTCTGGGACAACCACCCTCTGTCGGAACCTCGCCAGGCACTATGGATTCAAGCATATCTACGCCGGCTTAATCTTCCGGCAGATGGCCCGGGAGATGGGCATGACCCTGAGGGAGTTCCAGGAGTATGCCGAACTTCATCCCGAGATCGATCGTGAGGTTGACAGGAGGCAGGTGGAGGCAGCCAAGGAGTGCAACGTTGTCATCGAGGGCAGGTTGGCCGGTTGGATGGTTAAGGATGCTGACCTCAAGATATGGCTCGATGCCCCGATGCGTGTTCGTGCAGAGCGCGTTGCTAGAAGGGAGGGCACTACGGTAGAGGAAGCCTTTATGTCCATCGCCGAGAGGGAGAAGGGCAACAGGAAAAGGTATTTAAACCTCTACGGGATTGATGTTGAGGATCTCTCGATATATGATCTGATAATTGATACTTCAAAATGGGGACCCGGTGGCGTCTTCGCGATTGTGAAGGCCGCCATCGACCACCTAAGCCCCGATGGCGACACGGGGTCGGGAAGGGACCCGCGCAAGAAAAAATGAGGAGGTGGGATGAATGCCAGCCATGGAAGTTGGAAGGCTTGCCGTTATAATTGCCGGAAGAAGGGCCGGGGAGAAGGTCGTCGTCGTTGACGTCATCGACAGGAACTTCGTCCTCGTTACCGGCGCTGGCCTCAACAAGGTCAAGCGCAGGAGGATGAACGTCAAGCACCTCGAGCCCCTTCCGGAGAAGGTCAGCATCGAGCGCGGCGCAGACGACGAGGCCGTCAAGGCCGCCCTTGAGCAGGCTGGAATCAGCCTTGAGTGAATTGCAGAGGCCTCTCGGCCTCTTCTTACTTCCCAACGCTTTTAAGTATAATCCCTGAAACCCTTACTGGTGATTCAATGAAAACCGCCTTACTTACCGGTGCCACAGGCGGCATTGGAGAGCTTCTCGTTGAGGGACTCGTCGAGAGGAACTACCGTGTTGTTGGAGTGGCGAGGAACAGGGAAAAACTCCGTGAACTTCAGGAAAAACTGCCGGCTTTTGAGTACATAGTTACAGACTTGACCGGGGAGGACTTTCCAAGCACGATTCTGAAGGGGCTTGAGAGGCTCGGTGCGCAAAAGATTGACCTTCTCATAAACAACGCCGGCCTTGCGGTGAGAAAGCCACTTCTTGAGCATTCAGGCGGGGAGCTGGAGAACCTGTTTCGGGTGAACGCACTCGCCCCGGTGGAACTTACAAATGCGGTTCTCCCGATGCTTCCGAAGGGTTCGACTGTGGTGTTCATAATCAGCGGCGTTGCTTTTATCAACGTGCCGGAGATTCCCTCCTACTGTGCCTCTAAGGGTGCACTCCACTACTTGGCAGTGAACCTCGAAAAGGAGCTCCTGGATAGGGGAATCCATATTATGAGGGTGTATCCCAAGCAGGTCAAGACCGGATTCTGGAACGGAAAGGTTCCGAAGGGCTCGATAGAGCCGGAAGATGTTGCACGGGCAGTGTTCAAGGGGCTCGAAAAGGGTAAGAGGGAAGTTTTTGTGCCGGGCTACCTGAAACTCGTCAAATATCTCCCCAACTGGCCGGTCTTTACCTATCGGTTTAAATACTAAGCTCAGGTTTATAAGGCACTATCCCGAACTTAGGGCGATAACGCTCACCGGGTGATGCTCATGGCGAGGGATGAAGTGAGGAGAATCCTTCCGGCTGACATAAAGCGAGAAGTCCTTGTCAAGGACGAGAAGGCCGAGACCAATCCGAAGTGGGGCTTTCCGCCCGAGAAGAGACCGATGGAGATGCACATGCGGTTTGGCATAATAAACCTCGACAAGCCGCCGGGGCCGACGAGCCACGAGGTCGTTGCCTGGATCAAGAGGCTCTTCGACCTGAACAAGGCCGGCCACGGCGGAACCCTCGACCCCAAGGTCAGCGGTGTTCTGCCGGTTGCCCTCGAGAGGGCCACGAGGGTCGTCCAGGCTCTCCTGCCGGCAGGTAAGGAGTACGTGGCCCTGATGCACCTCCACGGCGACGTTCCGGAGGGAAGAATTAGGGCGGTTATGAAGGAGTTTGAAGGGGAGATAATCCAGAGGCCCCCGCTCAGGAGCGCGGTCAAGAGAAGGCTCAGGACGAGAAAGGTTTACTACATCGAGATACTCGAGATAGACGGCAAGGACGTGCTCTTCCGCGTTGGAGTTGAGGCCGGAACCTACATAAGGTCGCTTATCCACCACATTGGTCTCGCCCTCGGAGTCGGTGCCCACATGGCCGAGCTGAGGAGAACGAGGAGCGGCCCCTTCAAAGAGGATGAAACTTTGGTGACGCTCCACGACCTCATCGACTACTACCACTTCTGGAAGGACGACGGGATAGAGGAATACTTCAGGAAGGCTATCCAGCCCATGGAAAAAGCGGTGGAGCACCTCCCCAAGGTTTGGATTAGAGATTCGGCCGTTGCGGCGGTAACCTACGGCGCCGACCTTGCCGTTCCGGGAATAGTGAAGCTCAACAAGGGCATCAAGAAGGGTGACCTGGTTGCCGTCATGACACTCAAGGATGAACTCGTTGCCCTCGGTAAGGCCACCATTACGAGCGGCGAGATGCTCCAGAGGAGCAAGGGAATAGCGGTTGGTGTTGACAAGGTCTTCATGCCGAGGGATTGGTACCCGAAGCTGTGGTAGCGGCCCTTGCTGACGCATGTTGAGGCAAAGCCTCAACACCTCAGGAAGCTTTGCTTCTCAAGGAGTGCCGGCTGAGGATTTAATGCTTTTTTGGCTTGATTTTCTGTCTTTGGTGAGTTTAGTACACGGTTTCCTAAGAACAGTTTTGGCTGGAACGTCGATATTGAGTGCAGGTTTTTGTTGGTATCAAACTCTCGTTGGAGTTGTCATCAATCAGTGCATGATTTCTTCTGCCTGAATAGTAAGGCACTCTTTGATCAGTTCTCTAAAAATTGTGTTTATTCTGTCCCCCTGTATCTGCTTAGATCTGTTCTGGAAGGTCAATGCTCTGTGTGAGTATTTTATAACTTATTTATAGAAAAATTTTTAAGTAATTGATTTTTATATCTATTAATGATCTCCGAAGGTGTCCACATGAGGGGCCGGAGTAGAAAGGCTGGTGCAGTATTTTTGCTTGCCATAGTCCTGAGTCTGGGCTTCAACGTTACCTATGGGGCAAGAAATACAGCCTCATTGAAGCCCGAAGAAGCATACTGGGCAGAGGAACTTCGGAGAGACCCTCCTCCGGTGAAGGTCAATGAAACCGTGATGGCAATGGTTGAGGAGCGAGATACTTGAGGAGTTCAACGGGGAACTGTGTACCATGAGTGATGAAGAAATGCTTCGCGAGGGTCTCACAAAGGACGATATCAAAAGCCAGAGCGTTCTGCAGATTGCCTGATGAGGAGAAGTTAAAAGTCATCAGAAACAGACTCTTGCTTAGCGTGTACCTCACCAACGCACGTTGCTCGGCCCTTAAGCAAACGGAAATGAGGCCTATACTAACCGCTTCTTCGGGGGGTACATACTCATGCAGAGATGGATTGGTCTACGCATGGGGCATTCCCACCAAAGAAAAGCTCGGAATCTCTCACTGTTCATGGAGAAAGTAGGGGTCTCCTTCATCTTGCAGTAAAGAAAAGGGTGTAGCGTGCCTCTGGGGATGCACGAACGTTGATCCAAAACTTGGATGGCCAGGTAACTATAAGAGCTTTCCTGACTTGGACAGCTTTGTTCAGGAGGTGACAAGCAAAGGTTACCACAAGACCGACAGGTATGCTGCCTATGGCATATACGGCAGGGACTTCACAAGGGGAATTGGATACGGATACCTCTACGAGGCTAGATACAGTCCAAAAACTCGCATGGGTTATGTCGAGGGCCCCGAGTCCAACCCTGAAAAGAACTGGTACGGTTTCCTGCACAATTTCTGGCCGACACTTGTGAAACGCTGGCACGATAAATGCTGAGGTGATTCGCGTGAAGCGCTCCAAGACTCTCTACTCTGTCTTTCCCCTTGTTTTTCTGTTGGTTGCAGGTGGGGCTTATTACCTCCACGCACAGGGCTCCAGCAGTATCGCAGAACCTCAGATAAAGTTCAACGCAACGAGTCTTGACTTTACAGGTCCAAACATGACCCTTGTATACAAAGCCGTGGAATACTCTGGGAAGACGCTGATTCAGAACTCAACGAGAACTTTCATCATAACCAGGGAGGGGAACACTACTACAATCCTCGAGAGGTTTAAAATCGAGTGGCAGACGCCCGATTACTCTATCTCCAAAGGAGAAAACCGAGCCGAGATAGTCGGCTCAAACCCCATTGTATATCAATCTGATGGTTCAATCTTTGTTGAGGGGGAACGGGCTGAAGTCGAACTGTTTAGGGTTGGATGTCCCTACTCTCCAGTATTCGAGCGACTAAAGGCTGAAAAGGGCTACACTCTAAGGCTGTGCTGTGCCAATCTCACTGTGGAGGATGTGAGGACTATAAATGGGAGGGAATGTATTATAGTGAAAGCGGAAACTAAGGATGCCACCCTCAAACTTGCCATCGACTCTAAGACGCGCCTGCTCCTTTGGGATTACGGGGTTTCCAAAGACGTGACGAGGTCATGGTGGGAAGACTGGCTGGCCTCTTCCAAGTAAACTCCCCCATCTTTATAAACCCCTCAACGAACCACCGCACATGAGCCACTACTACTCCGAAGAGCCGGACGTCCCGCTGAGGACGAAGACGATAGAGGTCTGCATTAGAGGTCAGTGTTTCAAGTTCATCACCGCCAGCGGGGTCTTTTCCTTCGGCAAGCTCGACCGGGGAACGGAGTTGCTCATAGAGAGCATGATACTCGATGATAAATGGCGTGTCCTTGACCTTGGCTGCGGCTACGGGGCGATTGGGATAGTGGCTTCTCGCTTCGTGAGCCATGTCGTCATGGCCGATGTGAACAGGAGAGCGGTAAGCATAGCGAGGAAAAACTTAAAAATCAACGGCGTTAGAAACGCCGAGGTCAAGTGGGGAAATCTCTATGAACCCGTTAGGGGCGAGAAGTTCGACGCGATTATCACTAACCCCCCGGTGCACGCGGGAAAGAAAGTGCTGAGGGAAATAGTTATAAACGCTCCCCGGCATCTCAACGATGGAGGCCTGCTTCAATTGGTCATTAAGACGAAGCAGGGGGCAAAGTATATTAAGGCTCTAATGGAGGACCACTTCACCGAAGTGAGAGAACTGGCGAAGGGGAGCGGCTATCGCGTGTATGCCGGGATCGCCTAGCCTGGGATGGCGCGGGCCTTGAGAGCCCGTGTCCTCTTGGACACCGGGGTTCAAATCCCCGTCCCGGCGCCAAAATCCTCTACAAAGGATTGAGATGGAGGTGTATTCATAATGACGGACAACTTCAGACACATCGTCCGTGTGGCAGGTGTCGACCTGAAAGGAGATAGGCAGTTAAGATGGGCCCTTACGGGGATTAAGGGGATAGGAATAAACTTTGCTACGATGGTTCTGCGGGTCGCGGGCATAGACCCCTACATGAAGGCAGGTTACCTCAATGAGGAGCAGGTCAGGAAGATTGAGGAAGTCCTTGAAGACCCTGTTTCCCATGGTATTCCTGGATGGGCGGTCAACAGGCCAAAGGACTATGGGACCGGCAAGGATATGCACTTACTCACCGCCAAGCTCGTAATGGCCTGGCGTGAGGACGTCAACAGGCTCAGGAGAATCAGGGCTTACCGCGGCATCAGACTTGAGCGCGGTCTGCCTGTGAGGGGTCAGAGAACAAGGTCAAACTTCAGGCACGGTGCAACGCTCGGTGTCAGCAGAAGGAAGAAGTGAGGTGGTGTAAATGGGAGACCCTAAGAGGCAGAGGAAGAGATACGAAACTCCCTCTCACCCTTGGATTAAAGAGAGGCTTGACAGTGAGCGCGTACTCATGAGGAAGTACGCCCTTAAAAACAAGAAGGAACTGTGGAGGCACGAGACCCAGCTTAAGGAGTTCAGGAGGAGAGCTAGGCGCCTCCTTGCCGCCCGCGGCAGGCAGGCAGAGGTTGAGAAGGTTCAGCTCCTCCAGAGACTCAACAGGCTGGGCCTTTTGCCGGCGGATGCCGTCCTGGACGATGTCCTCTCCCTTGGACTTGAGGACATCCTCGACAGGCGCCTCCAGACAGTTGTCTTCAAGAAGGGTCTTGCAAGGACGATCAGACAGGCCAGACAGCTCATAGTTCATGGGCATATAGAAGTCAACGGACAGGTAATCCGTTCTCCAGGATACCTTATCCTCAAGGAGGAGGAGAGCACAATAACCTATTCGAGGAACTCCCCCTTTGCTAAGGAGAGCCATCCTGAGAGGGTCGTCATTGAACAGGCTAAGCAGGGTGAGGCCTCATGAGTGAGGAAGTTCAGCAGGTTAACCTTAAGAAGAAAGAGAAGTGGGGAGTTGCCCACATCTACTCCTCCTACAACAACACCATTATCCACATCACTGACCTCACGGGGGCCGAGACCATCAGCAGGTGGAGCGGTGGTATGGTCGTCAAGGCCGACAGGGACGAGCCATCACCGTATGCGGCCATGATTGCCGCCAGAAGGGCCGCGGAGGAGGTCATGGAGAAAGGGTTCACCGGTGTTCACATAAAGGTCCGCGCCCCCGGTGGGAGCAGGAGTAAAAGCCCGGGTCCGGGTGCCCAGGCTGCCATCCGTGCCCTTGCTAGGGCCGGCCTCAGGATAGGAAGGGTTGAGGACGCTACTCCCATCCCGCACGATGGAACCAGGCCCAAGGGCGGGAGAAGGGGCAGGCGCGTCTGACCCCACAACTTCTTTTTTGGTGATGCCTATGGAGCCAAAATTCCAGGTTCTTGAAAAAAGGGAGGATTCAATTAAGTTCCTCGTTGAGGGGATTGACGTTCCCTTTGCCAACGCCATGAGAAGGACCATACTATCGGAGGTTCCTACCTTCGCCATCGATGAAGTGGAGTTCTTTGAGAACGATTCGGCACTCTTCGACGAGATAATCGCACACAGACTTGCCATGATCCCTCTGACGACTCCCCTCGACAGGTTCTCCCTGGACTCCCTTGAGCTGGATGACTATACGGTTACCCTCTCCCTCGAGGCTGAGGGGTCGGGGATAGTGTACTCCGGTGACATCAAAAGCGACGATGAGGGTGTTAAACCTGCCAACCCAGATATCCCCATAGTCAAGCTCGCCAATGGGCAGAGGGTTTCGTTCAACGCATACGCAAAGCTTGGCCGCGGGAAGGACCACGCTAAGTGGCAGCCGGGTTTTGTGTATTACAAATATCTGACCAAGGTTCACGTCAGTAAAGAAGTCCCGGACTGGGAGGAGCTTAAGACTTTAGCTGAAAAACGTGGTCTGATCGTTGAGGAAACCGAAGAGGAGCTCATTATAACAACCACCCGGCCGTTCTACCTCCCCCGCAAGTTTGACGGATTTAAGAAGGATAAGATTACAGAAGAGGTAGTGCCGGATACATTCGTCTTCACAGTGGAAACCAATGGAGAACTCCCCGTTGAGGAAATTGTGGCTACAGCGCTCAAGATTCTTATGCGGAAGAGCGATAGATTTATAAACGAACTCCATAAATTAGCCGAGTGACGCGGGGGTTGCCGAGCCTGGTCAAAGGCGCGGGATTCAGGGTCCCGTCCCGCAGGGGTTCCGGGGTTCAAATCCCCGCCCCCGCACCAGATTCACGTTCACCCGTCCCTCGGTGCGAGAATTGTGAAGGAGGAATGTTCATGGTTAAGAGGACTGGTCCAACTGACATAAACTTGAGGAGAGTCATCCGCTACCTCAGGAAGAAATCCAACGAGGAAGGCGTGAGGGTATGGAAGGACATCGCCTGGCGCCTTGAGAGGCCAAGGAGGCAAAGGGCTGAAGTGAACATCAGCAGGATCAACCGCTACACCAAGGAGGGGGACACTATTATCGTCCCGGGAAGCGTAATTGGTGCAGGAAAGCTCGAGCACAAGGTCACCGTCGCTGCCTGGAAGTTCAGTGAGGGGGCAAGGCAGAAGATAACGGAGGCCGGTGGGGAGGCTATAACCATTGAGGAACTCCTTGAGAGAAACCCGAAGGGTAGTGGAGTAATCATAATGGAGTGATGGGCCATGAGGATAATTAACGCTGAAGGACTCATACTCGGAAGGCTCGCCTCAAAGGTTGCCAAGATGCTCCTCGAGGGCGAGGAAATTGTCATAGTTAACGCCGACAAGGCCATCATCACCGGTAACAGGAAGGATGTCTTTGCCAAGTACAAACGGAAAACCGGACTGAGGACCAGGACCAACCCGAGGAAGGGTCCGTTCTACCCGAAGAGGAGCGACGAGATAGTCAGGAGAACCGTCAGGGGCATGCTCCCCTGGAAGACCGACCGCGGAAGGAAGGCTTTCAAGAGGCTCAAGGTCTATGTCGGCGTTCCGAAGGAGTTCGAGGGAAAAGAGCTTGAGACCATAATCGAGGCCCACATGTCGAGGCTCGCAACTCCGAAGTACGTTACCGTTGGCGAGGTTGCCAAGTTCCTCGGTGGAAAGTTCTGAGGTGAGAGGAAATGAAGGTCATCCAGACTGCTGGTAAGAGGAAGACGGCCATCGCGAGGGCCACCATCCGGGAAGGAAAGGGTCGCGTCAGGATCAACCACAAGCCAGTTGAGATCATCGAGCCGGAAATCGCGCGCTTCACCATCATGGAGCCCCTCGTAATTGCCGGTGAGGAGGTAGTGAGCAAGGTTGACATTGACGTCAAGGTCGAGGGAGGGGGTTTCATGGGACAGGCCGAGGCTGCACGCGTCGCCATAGCTAGGGCCCTCGTGGAGTGGACCAACGACATGAACCTCAAGGAAAAGTTTATGAAGTACGACAGGACTATGCTCGTTGGTGACAGCAGGAGAACCGAGCCCCACAAGCCCAACCGCTCAACCAAGGGTCCGAGGGCCAAGAGGCAGAAGTCCTACCGCTGAGGGCTTTCCTTTAATATTCATTGGAGAAGGTGATACGGGTGATAGTCCCCGTCAGGTGCTTCACGTGTGGAAAGGTCATCGGAGACAAATACTACGAGTTCAAGGCCCGCGTCGAGAAGGGTGAGGACCCCGAGAAGGTGCTCGACGACCTTGGGATCGAGAGGTACTGCTGCAGGAGGATGCTCCTCAGCCACGTTGAGCTCATAGACCAGGTAATGGTCTACAGGGTGTATTAAAAACCACATTTCTCGGGGGGCCGTGGGGTAGCTTGGTCTATCCTCCCGGCTTGGGGTGCCGGAGACCCGGGTTCAAATCCCGGCGGCCCCACCAAAATTTGCAAAGGGTGGTTGGGATGTTCAGGTACACGAGGTTTGAAAGGGCAAGGATTGTGGGGGCGAGGGCCCTTCAGATAGCGATGGGTGCTCCGATACTCATCGACGTTCCCGAGGGAGTGACCCCGCTCGACGCCGCGCTGCTTGAGTTTGAGAAGGGCATAATACCGCTCACCGTAATAAGGCCGAGCTGATGGGCCATGACGATCATAGAAAACGTAGTTGGCAGAGTAACAGTGCTCAAGGGGGGCAGGTATTCCGTCGAGGTAGACGTCATAACGAGCTCGGGCTTTGGAAGATTTGCATCCCCAATAGACGAGAACCCGAGCCTGTACATAGCCGAGGCTCACCGCGCCGTGAGCGAAGTTGACGAGATAATCGGGCCTGAACTGATAGGCTTCGATGCCAGCGAGCAGGAACTCATAGACAGCTACCTCTGGGAGATAGACGGCACCGAGGACTTCAGCCATATCGGGGCCAACACGGCTTTGGCCGTCTCGATAGCGGTCGCCAAAGCCGCAGCGAGCGTCAAGAGGATGCCCCTGTACAGCTACATCGGCGGAACCTTCACCACCGAGTTGCCCGTCCCCATACTGGAAATGGCGAGTGGTGAGGCCTTCGATTACTATATCATGGTCAGGGATTTGATGGAGATAACTGACGTGGTTGATGCGGTCTCCGGTGTGCTCGAAACTGCGAGGGAGCTCTCGTTGAAAGGCCTCTCAGAGGCAACTGAGGGAACTGGGGACAAACTTGGTCTGGAGGTCTCACTTGGCCTAGTTCAAAAGAAGCCCATTGAGATGGAGGAGCTCCTCTCCATGGTTGAGGACAACAACGTGTCCTACATAAAGCCCATGGGTGAGGAGGATCTGTTCCTCGAACTCATAGCCGGGACCCACGGTGTGTTCGTGGATGGGGAGCGCCTGTTCCGTGAGAAAGATATACTGGATAGGCGCTACTACAACGCACTGTCAATAAAACCCATAAACCTCGGCACGCTCACCGACCTATATAACCTGGTGAACGATGCCAAGTCGGAGAGAATCACACCCATCTTGGCGGAAGCCAGGTATGAGTCCTCCGACGAGGCACTGCCGCATCTTGCGGTTGGTCTTAGCTGCCCGGCGATGGTCCTGAGAAGGGATTCCATCGCCAAGCTGAATGAGTTGATCCGCATCGCCGAAGATCTGGGCGAAAGGGGACGGATAATAACGTTTGAAGGATAAGAAAGGAGGTTGAGAAAAATGGAGGAATATCTCGTTCCACTTGACCAGTACCTTGCTGCGGGTGTCCATATAGGGACCCAGCAGAAGACTCAGGACATGAAGAAGTTCATCTACCGCGTTAGGCAGGATGGTCTCTATGTCCTCGACGTCAGGAAGACCGACGAGAGGCTCCGCGTTGCGGGTAAGTTCCTCGCCAAATTTGATCCAGAGGGCATCCTCGCCGTGAGCGTCAGGCTCTACGGCCAGAAGCCGGTTAAGAAGTTCGGAGAGGTCACGGGTGCAAGGACCGTGCCCGGCCGCTTCCTTCCTGGGACCATGACCAATCCCCAGGTCAAGGACTTCCTGGAACCGGACGTCCTCATAGTCACCGATCCCCGGGCGGACCACCAAGCCATGAAGGAGGCCATAGAGATAGGCATACCCATAGTGGCCTTTGTGGACACCGAGAACTTCCTCAGCTACGTTGACCTCGCCATACCGACCAACAACAAGGGTAGGAAAGCCCTGGCTCTCCTGTACTGGATCCTTGCCAGAGATGTCCTGTACAACCGGAAGGAGATTGAGGGCAGGGAGGACTTCAAGGTTCCCATAGAGGACTTTGAGATGAGGATCATCAGGGGTTAAGGGAAACCTTTTTATCTTATCCCCGCTCCCCTATTCTGGGGCATGCGGGGGTGCCCGAGCCTGGCCAAAGGGGGCGGACTTAAGATCCGCTGCCGAAGGGCTACGCGGGTTCGAATCCCGTCCCCCGCACCAAAGCTTTAAAAATACAGGGTCTGATGTGTGTCTGAGTTCAGGATCATGAGGTGATTCAGATGGCGAGATTTCCGGAAGCAGAGGCTAGAATATTTAGGAAGTACGTTTGCATGCGCTGCGGTGCCACTAACCCGTGGAAAGCAAAGAAATGCCGGAGGTGCGGTTATAAGGGACTTCGCCCGAAGGCAAGAGAACCGCGTGGTGGAATGGGACGCTGAAGTCTCCCTTTTTTATATTAAGTTTTGATCAGAATTTGATGCCGATCATCCTTTCAGTTTTTTGAGGGTTTCTTCAAGGAAGCCGAGGCCATCCTCTAGTAGCCGTTCCCCCGCGGGTGTCAGTTTGTAGTACTTCCTGGAAGGTTTCCCGGTTCCGCTTTCCTGCCACTCCGTCGTCACGTACCCATCCTTTTCAAGTTTGTAGAGGACAACGTAGGAGCTTACTGTGGCAGGTTCAAAGTCAAAAGCTTCTTTGATGCGCTGTTTCAGTTCGTACGCGTACATGGGGCGCTCTTTGAGCAGGCGGAGGATGTAAACCCAGAGCACCTCCTTCGTGATTTTACTCTTTAGCCTGTCCATCGGGCTCGTCATCTCACTCACTCCTCATTTTATTTGTTCTAAATATTTTAACCCAATATAATTTAAAAGTTTTGGGAAAATGTTTTATCCTCTTAAATCCAAAGTACTATCGGGTGGTCGAATGAACTTTGACATGAGCGGCATGGCGGGAGATATCGGGATTGGAGGTGTTGCTGGATTCCTCACAGGGTTTGCACTCAAGAAGTTCATAAAACTCGCTACGGCACTGATAGGTGCCTACCTCCTCAGCCTCTTCTGGCTCCAGCAAAAGGGCGTCATAACCATCAACACGGACAAGCTCTTCAACTTGGCGGGCGGTCTGAGCAATCAGATAATCAGTCTTGGGCAGAAGATCATAGGAATACTTCCGGGCACTGGAGCGTTCCTCGGAGGTTTCTATCTGGGATTCCACAAAGGTTAAATTCTTCCCTTCCTTTTCCTAATCCATGGGCTATGAGCGACGTGTTTTACTGAGGCATTCATTGGCTTCTATGGTGGCCCTAGGTTTAACGGGCCTCAGCAGGTTTGTGTACAGCGTCGTTGTGTCGAGGCGTTTTGGTGTTGAAGAACTCGGCCGTGCAAATTCCCTCCTATCACAGGCGTTTCTCCTGGCAATACCCCTAAGCTTCTTCGCAGTGGCCCTTGGGAAGTACTCCTCTGAATTCCTTGGTAGGGGAAGATGGCAATCCATCCGGGCCATAACGGGGCCTTCATTCATCCTTCCACTCCTGGGGTTGCTTCTTATCCCCGTAAACCTGTATCTTGCGTTGATCGCGGTGTTCAGGGCCCTCCAACTAACGTTTCGATCCTTTCTCTATGGGGTGCACAGGGGGGAGCATTATGCATACATTATCCTAATAGCTTTTTCGGGCTTTTTAGCGGGCTTCCTTGTTCACAGCCTCTACGCCCCATACCTGCTTTTCTTGGGGTTGATATCTCTCATCGCCTTCTCGTATCTTGCTGTGTTCAACCTGCTTGGAACACCACATCGTGAAGAACTGCGTCTCCTTGTGTCCTA
This sequence comes from Thermococcus sp., assembly GCF_026988555.1. Taxonomy (NCBI): domain Archaea; kingdom Methanobacteriati; phylum Methanobacteriota; class Thermococci; order Thermococcales; family Thermococcaceae; genus Thermococcus; species Thermococcus sp. The sequence continues at coordinate 49,882 of NZ_JALSLB010000030.1, forward strand.
CTCCTTCTTTGCGTTCCTAGGCACACTATCTGGGGTGTTCTTGATTCAGGGACCGTACTTCTTGGGTGAACGCCTTGGGGGCGCTGAAGTGGGGGGGGAAGTGTCTGCGGCTCTTTCCGCGGCGTTTCTATTGAGTTACCTGCCCCAGGTTCTCCAGTCCGCCATAATGCCGCTGTTTTCTTACAAATACGGACGCGATGAGAAGGACTACGTAAAACGACTTTCCGAGGAAACCACGGTCTTCCTAATAACAACAACCGCTCTGCTTGTGTTCCTCCTGATGCTCGTGGGTGGGGAGTTGCTCGGTCTCTTCTTTGGCTTTAACGTGGGGACCCCTTTCTACTTGGCCCTTATCGCCATGGAACTCTATATAGCCTACAACCCAAGTATAGTTGCGCTCAACTCAACGGCCTACGTGAGAACGGGTACGATGATTTCCCTCGTGGGGGCTGCTGTCTCCCTTGTCTCTTGGCTTCTACTGATACCGACCCAGGGTGCCATCGGTGTTATGGTGGGTCTGATACTCGGATACGGTGCCATCCTACTCGGGACCGCCACCTATGCAGTGCGTCTTCTTTCAGTTTCCCCTTCTGTGTACCGGCCCCTCTTGATCGCCGTTTTCCTCCAGTTGCCGGTTTTCCTCTCGAAGATTCTCCTCTTGGTGGGTGCCTGTGTGTTCGTTGTTTATGAACAAGGAATAATCGGGGAGATGATTTCGGTCTTCAGGTCCTTCCGTGGTAGAGGATCCTGATCAGGTCTTCCGGCAACCCTTCATTTTTTATACGATCTTCCACGAGTTTTTTATCATACTCCACCTTAATGAACTTGGTGTGGAGGGTTTCCGTGTCCACCAAGGCAAACGTTGCTCTGTGGGCTTTTCCCGGGGGGAGTCCTGTGCTTCCCGGACAGATCACACGTCCGTAGCGGGTCATGGCGTTAACGGGGTATTTTGGGGAGGCCACCAGAAGCATCTCGTAGTCCTTAATCGGCCGCATTAAGGCCTCATAGTAACTGGATGGTTGTTCTGGGAGAACCCTTCCTCCAAACGGATTCAATGGGCTTCCGTAAACCCCGAATATCTCGTTCTTTCCTATCCTGTCTACGAGGTATATCTGAGTGTCCCTTATGAACTCCCTGCCCTCATGCCCCAGTTCCTCCCAAGTGTGCTTCAGTGAGGCCTTAATATGAGGCTCCACGTCAAGGCGGTCAATGTAGTCCGTACCCTCGCCGTGAGGGTCACTGGCGGCTATGAACTGATCTAGCTCACCCCGGATTACTTTCACCTGATTGCTCTTTAGGAGGCTTCTGAGAGTGTCAACTACCTCCCGGGGGTATGGGAACAGTCCCACTAGGTTCCCTAGAATGTAGTACCTGTCTACTCGATATCCTTCTTCCTTCAGTCTCTCCAGCTTCTCAAGGGCTGCGGCCAGGGCAGGGAAGTTTCCGGCTATGTTGGCAAGAACCGCCGCGTACACCATGCTCCCCACCTCTTCCTATTTTCTTACTAAAATTAACTAAAAGGTTCAAAATATTTAAAGGTTTCGGAGGCCTTGGGCCGTCCATCAAGACGTCGAGAATTGCATGCTACTTAAAAGAAATGATTTAATAATGGGCTGCACAAAGATTGCCGGTTTGGAAGGTTTTTGCTTAACTCAGTGCCCGACGGTGCCTTGGATGGGCGAGACATCCCCCGGAGGGGACTTTTGGTGGGACAGTCCTAAAATTCGCCCATGCGGGCTGCGTATCGCAAAACAGTCACCAGAAGGTCAGAATTACCCTTGAAACTTTACACCAGAAAAGTTTACTGATGGCGGACCGGCGGGGATTCGAACCCCGGACCTGCGGCTTAGGAGGCCGCCGCCCTATCCTAGCTAGGCTACCGGTCCACTGCCCGCTATCCCCCTCAGGGGAATGATATTTAAACTTTACGGTGGAGTTTCCATGGTGGTGTGTATGGTCGATGCTCTTGATCTGAGGATCCTCAGTCTGCTTCAGGAAAACGCTCGTCTTTCCTATCGAGAAATTGCCCGTGAGCTCAAGGTTGCGGTCGGCACCGTCTACAACAGGATAAAGCGGATGGAGGAAGAGGGTGTTATAAAGGGGTTCGCGCCCCTGTTGGACTACGAGAAGCTGGGATTTGGTCTAACCGCCGTTATTGGAATCAAGGCAAACGGCCGTAAGATAATCGAGATCGAGCGTGAGGTGGCTAAGGAGGACAGCGTCCTGCTGGTTTACGATATTACTGGGGAGTACGACATCTTCGTGGTCGCTAAGTTCAAGGACAGGGCCGATATGAACCGCTTCGTTAAGTGGCTGCTCTCCCTCGACGGTGTGGAAAAAACGAACACGAGCGTTGCGATGCAGGTCGTTAAGGAGGAACCCAGAGTACGGCTACTGGAGGACTAAAACCTCTTCTAGGAAGCGTCTAGCGAACTCGTCGAAGCTCTCTGCTGGGAGCATCACGTCTTTTCCGTTTACCTTTCCATCAAACACCCATGTCTTCTCCGCTATCTCCAGGATTCTTGTGAAGCTTGGGTTTGCGTCCACCACCGAGTTTACTAGCCTACTGAACTCCTCTTCGCTGGCGTTTCTGATGACCCCCTCGATCACCACGACTTTGCCGCAGTCCTCCTCAGAACAGCGGAATTTGAAGGGGATCCCGGGCTCGGCCTCAACTGGTATCGTGAGCCCGGCGGCGTTGTAGATGAAGAACTTCATCTCAATCACTCCAGCCGTATGAGGCTGTCCACAGGGATGCTGTACTCATGCTTTATCCTGTCGATTACGTCACCAACGCTCACAAGGAAGAACATCCCCACTGGTTTGGCGCCTGCTTGTCTGCACATATCTAGAAGGGCTTTTTGGGTTTCCCCACTTCTTATGACGTCGTCCACTATCAGGACGTTTTCTCCCCGTTTGAGGGCCCACTGCGGCAGGTAGAGGGTTGTAACACTCCCCAACGCGCTCGGGATGTAGCTGACCTCGTAGAATTTTTTGACCCCTACCTCCTTTTTCTTCTTGGCATAGACTAGGTCCACCCCAAGCTCTTTCGCCACATGAACGCCTATGGGGATTCCGTCGGTGGCCGCCGTAAGAACCTTGTCAACGTTTTTGTCGGCGAATTTACCTGCCACCTCCTCGGCTATCAGCGTCATCAGGGCCGTGTCGCTGATGACCGGCATGTTGTCGAAGAGCCCGTGTTCGTCGAATTTGATCCTCTTCCGTACCTCTTCTTCGATGTTTATGTATGGGGCCAGGAGACCCAACAGTTCCCGCGTCCTCTCCGTGCTTGGGAGAACCTTTCCGCGCACGTACCTGTTGAGGACGGTGATTGGGAGTCCGGTTATTTTGGAGAGCTCCTCGTAAGTGTAGTTCTTTTTGAGCAGTCTGAGTATCCTTACAAGCCTCAACTTTTCCTGCACTGCTTTCAGCTGGCTCATTCTTTACACCTCCGATGCCAGAAGTTTAACAAAAAAATGTATAAATACGTTTCGGTCACCGTCCTTGGTTCACAATATCCCTATGATACCTTCCCAGCAGATCACCGTATTCCCTCATAAGGAACTCCTTGGTCACGGGCTCTCCGTCTGGATGACCAACACCGGGACAGAATGTGTCCTCCTTAATGTAAACTTCCATGAGATTCCTGTTTTTTGTAAATATGAATGGATAAAGCCTGCACGCGAGTGGACGGTGATCGTATATCCTACACTTCTTTGTCTCTGGGTCTAGGAAGACGCAGGAATCGTCCAGGGAGCGCTTTTTAAGGGCATATCCAAGGAATCTATCGCCGCGGTAGAAGGCTTTTTCGTAGTCCACGAATTCCCATGCGTTGTATCCCAGGTCCTCTATAGTCTCCACATCCTCGTCCCGTAGGGGTATCTCCAGGTTGCTGCAGCACAGGCCACAGTTCTCAACGCACTTGAACTTGAAGGTGGGGTCGTACTCCACCTTCAGGGTGTCCAGGTGAACGATGGCCACCCACCTGTTCTCCAACCACTCACCCCCGGTAGGAGCTGGCTATGAGGGTCTCCGTCATCTCGATGTTCCCGATCCTCCTCAGGACTTCATCGTGGAACTGATCCAGTAGGTGGATATCCGGAACCTCCACCCTCAGCAGCAGGTCGTATTCTCCGTAAACCCGATATATCTCTTTAATGTCCTCCCTCTTCTTAAGCTCCCTGTAGACCTTTTCCTCGGTCCCCGGCTTAACAACCACTAGCACAAAAGCTTCTATCATATACCGAACCCCCCAAGGTTAAATTTACGGGCCATCTTGGCCAGTTTTCTTTTATCCATGCTTTTAAACATCTTCTTCATTTGATGGTACTGGTTCAGGAGTTCCCGAACTTCTCTTGTTGTGGTCCCTGAGCCCCTGGCTATGCGTTTAATCCGCGAGTAACTTATTATATCTGGCTTCTCAAGCTCTTCCTCGGTCATGGAGTCCATTATTATCCTGTAGCGCTTAAGCTTCTCCTCTCCAACTTTAACCATGTCGTCGGGTAGACTGTAGCCCATTCCTGGGATCATCTGCAGTATCTGTTTAAGGGGGCCCATTTTCCCCATGGCTTCCAGCTGGGTGTACATGTCCTTCAGGTTGAATTTGCCCCTCAGGAATTTCTCAACGTCCTCCTCCTTGAGTTCCTGCTGTTTCTGTAGCTCTTCAAATTTCTCCAGCAACCCCTGAATGTCTCCTAGCCCAAGCAGTCTGGAAACGAAGCGCTTGGGGTCAAAGGGTTCTATGTCATCTATCCTTTCCCCAACGCCTATGAATTTTATGGGGGCCCCGGTGGCGGCGACCGCTGAGAGGGCCCCTCCACCCTTGGCCGAGCCGTCCAGCTTCGTCACTATTATCGAGCCTATTGGGGTAGCCTCTTTAAATGCCAGTGCCTGATTGTACGCCTGCTGGCCCAGGGTCCCGTCTATTACCAGGATAACCTCATGGGGTTTTACTGAGGAGGATATCTGCGTCATTTCCTCGATTAGTCCCTTCTCCTCTTTGTGACGTCCAGCGGAGTCCACGATTATTACGTCAACTCTCTTCTCTTTGAAGTGTTTGACCCCCTCCCTGGCTAGCTTCACCGCGTCTTTTTCCGAGGGATCGCCGAAAACTTCCACTCCAAACGGCTCCACGAGCTGTTTAAGCTGGTGGTACGCTCCCGGACGCCACGTGTCGGAGCATACAAGGCCGACCCGGTAACCCCTTTTCTGGAAATAGCGGGCGAGTTTGGCGATGCTCGTTGTCTTGCCGGATCCCTGGATACCCACTGTCAGGAGGATGGTTGGTCTCTCCCTGATCTCAATCGGCTTTGCTTCGGTTCCGAGGAATTTGGTGAGTTCTTCGTATACTATCTTGATTATGTGCTCCTTCTTTGAGACGCCCGCGGGGGGTTCCTCCTCCAACGCACGCTTTTCTATTGTCTTGGTCAACTGGAGGACGAGCTTAACGTTAACATCAGCCTGTATAAGTGCTCTCTGAATATCGCGCACTACCTCTTTTACAGTTGCCTCATCCACGGTACGGGAACGGGCAAGCTTCCTAAGTGCACTGTTGAGTGCTTTTCCCAGCTTCTCCAGGGCCATCTCTCCCACCGTACCTGAATGGTTTCTATTGTTTATAAATGGTTGGGACGGGGTGGTATCTATTTTCCCCAGACAGACGTGCTCCACATTAGATAGACAATTGACGATATCATGTTTAACGAATGTCTATCAGAAAACCTTTTATACAATAAAGTTGTAGGATATCATGGTGATATCTATGACTACGGTAATTAAACGTGACACCCGGAAGTTTATGAAGGAATTGCGGGTCCATTACGGCGATGTTTGGAAAATGCCCTCCAGCAGGTATCTCTCCAAGCCGGATTTCATTGTCGTTGACCCCCGCACTGGTAAAAAGACCAAGGTTAGTTTCGTATCACTCGACGATGGAGAGGTCGTCGGAGTGGTTTACGACGAGCTTGGATGACTTTTTCGTCTTTTGCCTTAATTCATTCCGCAACGAGCCTGTACCTGATTTTGCCATGTTGTTTCCGTTCTACTGCGCTGTCGAGAAACTATTAAATACTTGAACTCCTTAAATCCTACGGTGAAAATAGATGCCCCGCGATATTTACCGGGAGGCCCTTGATCTCGCTTCTAACATCCGAGACCGGTACCTCCGTGCGGTAACGTACGCAAAGATCGGTTATTATTTTTACCGGCTGAAAAACCCCCGGTACAAGGAAGCGTTTAAACGATCGTTTAACGCCCTGGAGACCATAGAAAACCCTCCTCTGATGGTGCGGGCGATGATAGAACTGGGCACCTACCTCGCCAATGTGGGGGCATCCAGTGCGAGTAAAGTTTTCCAGCAGGCGGATGAGATCATCTCCGATTTCCCCCAGCCCCTGAAGGATGAACTCATAGAGGTTCTCGTGCTTCGTCTTCTGGAGCTTGAGATGGTGGACGATGCCCTCTTCTACGTGGTTGATATAGAGGACAACGTGAAGCGCAACGATCTTCTCCTCAAAATACTCCGGGTCTATTTAAAAGCCGGGAAAATGCGTAAGGCCCGCCTGATTCTTGAGCAACTAAAGGACGAACCCTGGCACTCCATAGGCTCCATCGAGACCATTAAGGAACATCTGAAGAGAGAGGAGTTCGGCAGTGCAATACGAGTCCTTCAGGGCCTTAAGAGCGAGTACTGGCTGGGGGACGCGATGAAGGAAGTGGCCTCCTACCTTAAAACTACGGATGTTCCAAGGGCGACGTACGAGAAGTTCGTTGAGATAGCCCTCGGGATGTCGACGGAGAACGGATTCGGCATCCTGAAATCCCTCCTAGTGGGCCTTGCCGCACAGGGCGAACTGGAGTTTGTTATCGGTGTTTTGAGCAGGTTGTCAGCCGAGCAGAGGTTGGAGATTGCTAGAGGTATTGTTCTTACGGTCCTTGATAACGAGACCGTTCTTGAGAACCTCGTCGGCTCTCTCCAGGGACCGGAACGTGAGGAGCTTTCCCGTTTCATCCTCGACAACCTGCTGGAGTCTACCCCCGATGTCAAGTACCGGTCGCTCGTTGAGAGTATTGGGGAAGTCACGAACGACGACACGCTCCTCGTTAAGGTGGTCAGGTACTTGAGCAAACTGGGTGATTTTGATGATGCGGCAAAGTTCGCCGATAGGGTGAGAGGGAACTACCTCAGGTCGCTGGCGTTTGGGAGCATCGCCACTGAGAGGCTCCAGCGGAGGGATATCGACGGTGCAATAGATGCGGCACTGGAGGTTAGGGACTCCAGGTGGGGTTCGTGGCTTCTCAGTGAGATCCTGACGAAGATACTTGAATTGCAGGTTGAAGGCCGGATCAAGGAGGAGGACATGGAACGTAAAGCCGAAAACCAGCGCGCTTTCTGGGAGAAGGGCTAACGTTTTAAGCTTCCCTTCGTTTTTTCTCTCCAGGTGATACCATGCCGAGGATAGCGATTATCGGAGGTTCCGGAGTCTACGACCCGAAGCTTCTCCAGAACATCAGGGAGGAGTTCGTGAGCACTCCCTACGGAAAGGTCCGGGTGAAGTTAGGTGAATACGGTGGCGAGGAAATAGCGTTCCTGGCCAGACACGGTGAGGGGCACAGCGTTCCACCCCACAAGATCAACTACCGCGCCAACATATGGGCCCTTTACGAGCTGGGTGTTGAGAGGATTCTCTCAACTTCGGCGGTAGGCTCGCTCAACGAGGCAATGAAGCCGGGCGACTTCGTTATCCTTGACCAGCTTATTGACTTCACCAAGACGAGGCACTACACATTCTATGACGGCGATGAGAGCCTGCATGACAGAAAGTTCGTTGCCCACGTGGACTTCACGGACCCGTACTGTCCCGAGCTGAGAAAGGCACTGATAACGGCCGCGAGGGAGCTTGGGTTTGAATACCATCCAACGGGAACCTACGCCTGCATGGAGGGCCCGCGCTTTGAGACGAGGGCTGAGATAAGGGCTCTCAGGATACTCGGCGCCGACGTGGTTGGCATGACCCAGTGCCCGGAAGCCGCCTTGGCTAGGGAGCTGGAGATGTGTTACTCCAGCGTGGCCATAGTCACCAACTTCGCCGCCGGCATAAGCAGGGAGAAGCTCACCCACACCGAGGTCGTTGAGCTGATGGCCCAGAAGAGCGAGGAGATAAAGTACATCCTCATGAAGTCCATCAGGTACATACCGAAGGAGCGTCGCTGTGGCTGTAAGGATGCCCTAAAGGGCGCGACCGGAGACTGATGTCCTTTCCTGTTCTTTTATCCTCTTAAAAGTGCTTACGTTTTGAACTCGAGGTTAAAGAAAGCGTTTAATAGTAGGCCGCCCTAATTCTCCATGGTGATGGAAAGTGAAGTACGACGTTGTTATTATCGGAGCAAGTGCCGGGGGCCTTACCACGGCTATAGCCGCGAAGAGGTTTTATCCCGACAAGAGCGTCCTTGTCATTAAGAGGGAAGATGTCGGAATGATTCCCTGCGGCATCCCTTATGTCTTTGGAACCTTCGAGAGCGTTGACGACGACATTCTCCCGGCCGAGAAATTCTTGGAGCCGCTTGGAGTGGATGTACTGACCGACGAGGTCACCGAGATCGACGCAAGGGCAAAGCTTGTGAGGACCGCCTCGGGGAAGGAGATTGCCTGGGAAAAGCTCGTCATTGCGACCGGTTCAAAACCCGTGAAGCCGGAGTTCCCTGGCTCGGAGCTGGAGGGAGTTTATACCGTTCCGAAAGACTACCGTTACCTGAAGGGGTTCCGCGAGAGGGTTAAAACTGCGGAGAGAATAGTCATCGTTGGAGGCGGCTTCATAGCCCTGGAAGTCGGTGACGAGATACGGAAGCTCGGAAAAGACGTGACCCTCTTGGTTAGAAGCAGACTGTTGAGGAACTCATTCGATCCGGAGTTCAGCAAAATGGTTGAGGAACGGCTGAGGGACAGGGGTATAAATGTGGTCTACGGGGAAGTTGAAAGGCTTCTTGGCAATGAACACGTCGAGAAGGTCAGGCTCGTTGATGGGAGGGAGCTCCCCGCGGATCTCGTGATTTTCTCCATCGGCTACCGCCCGAACGTTGAGCTGGCCGTTAATGCTGGCCTCAGGGTTACGCGCTACGGCATCTGGACAGATGAGTACATGAGAACCTCTTACCCAGACATCTTTGCCGTTGGAGACTGCGTCGAACACAGGGACTTCTTCACAGGAAAACCCTACGGTCTCATGCTGGCTTCAACGGCAACCTTCGAGGCCAGAATAGCGGGTGCAAACCTCTTCAAGCTCCAGATCGTCAGGGAGAACAGAAGGACGATAGGCGTCTATTCCACTCACGTTGCAGGACTTACACTGGCCGCCGCTGGCCTGACGGAAGAAGCTGCTAAGAAAGAAGGCTTTGAGGTCATAGTTGGCTACGGTAAGGGCCCGGATAGGCATCCGGCAAAGTTCCCCGACACCTCTATGGTAACGGTAAAGCTCATCTTCTCCCGCGACAGGGGAGCAATACTTGGTGCCCAGATAGCCGGTGGAAAGAGTGTTGGCGAGATGATAAACATTCTCGCCCTCGCGATACAGAAGAGACTCACCGCGAGCGAGCTTTACACACTCCAGATAGCGACCCACCCCCTCCTAACGGCTTCTCCGGTCGGCTATCAGATACTCCAGGCGGCTGAGGATGCGTTGGCAAAGCTGAGAGCCTGAGGGGCTTTGTGCGATTTCCAGCTTCTTTTTTTGTTTTGGCCTTTTGGAAAAAGTTGGTCGAAAATATTCTTCTCTCCGAAAGGTAAAAAGTAAGTTGTGCAGTACAGAGACATTTGATCAAACTTTTCTCCAGAAAAGTTTGTGTGGTGCGGTGGCCGGGATTTGAACCCGGGCCAGCGGCGTGGCAGGCCGCTGTCCTAGACCAGGCTAGACTACCACCGCAGTTCAGGCCCGTAGAATACTCACCTTCGGGCGCTTTATAAATCTTTCG
>NZ_JALSLB010000031.1 GCF_026988555.1 Thermococcus sp.
CATGAAGACGACCTCAGGATGATCGTAGAACTTTTCGAGCTTGTGGTAGAGGAACTCCGCGGTTTTAACGGTGTAGTCCAGCTTCCTACCACAGACCTGGCAGTGGGCGTACTCGAACTCGAGGTCGAGCCTGTCAGGATGACCTTGGATAGCCTTCGTCGGGCATATGTCGTTGCACTCGTAGTTACACTCCCTGCAGAGCTCAGGATGGAAGGAGATGACCTTCTTACCGTTGTCTATAACGAATATCGCGTTGTGTGGACACACCTGGGCACAGAGGGCGCAGCCTATGCAGGCGTCGGCTTTGAGACCCCCCTCCTTTTTTATGTCTCCTATTGGGGTCTTACCCTCCCCTCCAGCTGGTTCATTGATACGCTTGAGCATTCTCCCACCCCAAAAGGGATAAAAAGAGGGGGCTCAGATGCCGAGCTCCTTCCTCTTCTTCATTATGTGGTCGTACATCAGCTTCGCTGCCTTGTACGGGTCGGGCTCCACTATGAAGGCCGCTCCAACGATATCGTAGAGATCCTGCGTGAGGATCTTCACCACCTTTGGACCGCCGAGAACCGGCGGAACTATGCCGAGGTGCGTGGTGATTCCGCTGGCCACGAAGTAGGTTCCTATTGAGACCGCCTTCTCGGTCATGGCCTCGGGGGCGGAGCCCACCACTGGTAATGCCGAGATGGGGACGTTCAGATCCCTCGCTATGAGGTCAGCTAAAACCAGCATCCTCGTGCAGTCAACGCACGAACCCATGTTGAGGGCGGGAGGAATGCCCCACTCCTTGGCGAACTCCCTCAGGCCGGGCCCGACGTTCTCGGTGTCAACGTACTCTGGCAGGAAAATACCGTACTTCATCGCCGCTGTTGCCCAGCAACCGGTTCCTATGAGGAGAACGTCCCTCTTCATCAGCTCGTTGGCTATCTTTATGTGGTTGTGGTCCTGCTTTATCTTGGGATTGTTGCATCCGACCAAGCCGGCGACGCCCTTTATCTTGCCCTCGACTATCGCCTCCTCCAGGGGCTTGAGGGAGCCTCCAAAGTGCTTGAGTATTGCCTCGACGCTGAAGCCGACGTATCCGGCCATCTTCTCCTTCGGTATCTCGACCCTCTGCTTCGATCTGTTCGGGAAGTTCTCGACGGCAGTCCTGACTATCTCCCTGGCTATCTCATCCGCTCTCCTTTCGTCGAACTTGATGTGTATGGCTCCAGGAAACGTTGCCAGCGGGCTGGTGTCTATTATCTTGGTGTGGAAGCACCTGGCCACGTCAACCGTCGCTGGCATTATACACTGCACGTCAACTACCATGGCCTCAACTGCGCCGGTAACTATGGCCATCTCCTGCTGGAGGAAGTTGCCGGCTATGGGTATGCCGTGCCTCATGAGAACCTCAAGACCGGTACAGCACATTCCAACGACGTTTATTCCCTTGGCACCGAGTTTCTCGGCGAGTTCAAACAATTCGGGGGTCCTGAGCCGCCTCGACTATCTTCTCAGACAAAACCGGCTCGTGGCCGTGGACGACTATGTTGACGTAGTCCTCCTTCAGAACCCCAAGGTTAGCCTCGGCCTTTATAACCTGTGGCGTTCCGAAGAGTATGTCCTGGAGCTCAGTCGCTATTAAAGAACCACCCCAAGCATCGCCGAGGGAAGTCTTCAGACCGTGGAGGAGTATGCTAACTGGGTCGTGATCTGTTCCTATGTGTGTCCTGTGGAGGCTCTCCACTATCTCCCTATCTATGCTCCGCGGCAGAATACCGTTCTCGAACCAGGGCATGCCGGCCTTTTCGGGGGCCTTCTCGAATATCTCGTAGGTCTCGGGGTTGAGATAGGCCTTGAGGAAGGCCAGCGCCTCCTCATCCTGCTTTCCGAAATCATGGAGCGCCACTTCGGCAACTTCCCTAGCAAGCTCCCTTATGGTCTTGCCCTCGGTCTCGATTCCGAGTCTCTTGGCAACCGCTTTAAGCTTCTCAACGTCCCTGACTTGGTAAGGCAGAACGTTCGAGGCCATGTTATCCAGCTCAAGAACGGGCTTTCCTTCCTTCTTGAACTTCTCGGCCATCTCAGCCGCTATGAGCAGGGTTAAAGCCACGTGCCGCCCGTGGTCGCTGTGGGCAGCAGCACCGGCCGCTATCATCCTGAGGAGGTTCCTGGCGACGATAGTGTCTGCATCGGCACCGCAGACGCCTCTTTTTGGCTCACCCCCGAAGGGGTTGATCCTGCACGGCCCCATCATACAGTTCCTGCAGCAGACTCCAAGGAGGCCGTAACCGCACTGCGGCTGCTGCTTCTCAAGCCTATCCCAGACGGTTTCAATTCCCATCTCCTGGGCCCGTTCGTACATCTGCTGGGTGGTACTATCGATGGAGACTTCCTTATACTTCTTCATTTCGACTCCCCCTCATTAATTCGAATAATTTCGGCCTGGAAAGACCTAAAGAGGTCCCAACCGTTGTATTCCTCCTTATACGTGCCTTCTTTTAGCCTGATTATCCTCTCGGCCGTTTCCTTTCTGACTTTGGAGACTACCTCATCAATAGTGCCGAACTGGAGCGCCCCGGTCTTGCACGCCTCAACGCACGCTGGAAGTTTTCCTTCGGCCCTTCTGTCGGGACACAGGTCGCACTTGAACATCACACCGTTGAGGACTTCGAACTCGGGAATACCAAACGGACAGACGATGGCACACATCTTGCAGCCGATGCACTTTTCAGGGGTTATCATAACCGCCCCGTCTTCGTCGTGATAGAGCGCACCGGTGGGGCATACCTCAACACAGGGTGCGCCATCGCAGTGCCGGCAGTTCATGGGTACGTTGTAGGCTCCATGGGAAGAATGTGTATCCTCGGCAGGGGCAGCGGATCCTCAAAGATCGCCGAGAAGAGGTCCTTGCTCTGGGAGTGTTCCACTGCACACGCTATCTCACACTGCCGACAGCCAATGCACTTCGCTGGATTTATGAAAATAGTAGGCTTTGAATCGGTGGGCATAGGAAATCACCATTATGTATGTAATAGAACTGATATAAAGTCCTTTCTGTTTTAAAGGTAAACTTCAGGAGATATTTTTATTTTGGACAAATATCCTCAAGAAATGTAAACTCACGCACACATCAAAATGACCAACCAGTCACAAGAGTTGACCACTCAAACGTATAAGACCCAAAGAGTATATCTCTCGTGGACAGAAAAGTACACTTTACAAAAAACATACTATAGTTCATATTTTTGTATATTTATGAATTTTTAAGCTCATTAATGTGGTTTTAAGTTCGAACATAAAGGCATTTATACATTTAAACTCGAACAGTTGAAGGTGGAGTTGATGACGAAACCCATTAACCCGGAAGATGAGGGGAGAAGGAGGAAACTCTTTGAAATTGCCGATGGGCTCAGGGAACGAACCAAAAAACAGGTTCCGGAGGAGGGTTTTAGGGTTGTCATAACCGGTAAGGGGGGAGTTGGAAAAACAACGATGACAGCTCTTCTAGCGAGGCTTCTCGCAAGGAGTGGCTACCGTGTTCTGGCCGTTGATGAGGATCCCCAGATGAACCTTGCACACGCTCTCGGCGTTCCAAAGGGGATAAGGGCCAAAATAGTTCCACTCAACAAGAACCTTGACTACATAGAAGAGAAGACCGGTGCAAGACCAGGGACCAACTGGGGCCTGTACTTCTCGCTCACTCCAGATGTCAGGGACGTCGTTGACCGTTTCGGCGTAGTTGGCCCCGACGGTGTCATGCTCCTCATCATGGGCAGTGTCGTTCAGGCAGCAGCAGGTTGTCTCTGTCCTGAGAATGCCCTCCTCGATGCCGTTATTAAATACACCAACCTGAGGAAAGGCGAGGTAATTCTGATGGACACACAGGCAGGACTGGAGCATTTCGGAAGGGCTCTGGCGAGGGGGTTTAAACAGGCCGTGGTCCTAACCGAGCCAACCTATAACTCCGTTCAGGTGGCGGTTGATGCGGCCAAACTGGCGAGGCAGCTGGGGGTGGAGTACATTCACCTAGTAATCAATAAGGTGAAAAAGAACGCCCAAGTGAAGAAGGTTGAGAGCATCCTGAACAAGCTCGGCTTCAACGATTTCACAACGAGGACCATCATACCCTACGACGAGATTGTTGAGGAATACGACCCTGAAATTGAAGCAATCCTCGGGAATCCAGAGTCCACGACATATCAAAAGGCCATCGAGCTCAAGGAGATCCTCCTGAGGTACTCCGGGTAGCAGGTCTCCACTGCTTTTTATAACTTACAACACATTCAAATATTCAAACAGGTGGCGTTGCACTACAGATGGGAGGTTCTTGCACTCCCGGAAGGTCTTTCTCCACGAGGGAACTTCCTACTATCCAATATAATTTGGTGAATTACTTATTCTTCTTTTCACATATTGAAACACCAGGACCCAGTTTGAGTCATGTTTTTGACGGAAGAAAGTTTTTTAAGGTTTAATTACATACCTTTTTTGCAGTATTTGGGTATAAATTGAAGGGGAGGTAAAACTTGCGCTTTGCAATAGGACTATACCCCGAGGAGGAACCCTTCAAGATTCCCTTCAACCACCAGCACAAGCTCCAGGGCTTGATTTACAGGAGGATTCAGAGGGCGGATCCCGAACTCAGCATTACCCTCCACCGCCCGAAGGTTCCGAAGCTCTTCACGTTCTCACTCTTCATGGCGGAGAAGAGAAGGACGCTTAAGGGAAAGCCCTACTTCATCGGGAGCGGTGCCGGCTTCTTCTACTTCTCAACGCCCGTTCCGGAGATAGCGGAGGCGTTTATAGGCGGCCTTCTCCAAGAGCCGGAGGTGGAGCTCTGGGGCGAGAGGTTTATCGCTGAGGAGGTGAAAGCTTTAGCAGAGCCGGAAAAGCTAAACGGAAAAAAGTTCATCACACTCTCGCCGGTTGCCGTGACGACCTTAAAGCCCCAGTTCGGGAAGCTCAAGCACTACGATTTGAGCCCTAGTGAGAGGGAGTTTTACGAAAACCTGAAGGAGAACCTCATGGAGAAGTACACCCTCCTGCACGGCAAAAAGCCCCCGGAGGACTTTGAGCTCAAGGTGCTAAACGCCAAGTCAAAGCGCCTCCAGGTGAAGCCCGGGATTTACCAGATCGCCTGGCACCTCGTGTTTAAGGCCTACGGGGATGAGGAGCTTTTGAGGGTCGGCTATCAGGCCGGCTTCGGGGAGAAGAACTCCCTGGGATTCGGGATGGTGAAGGTTGATGGGAGGAGAAGAAAGAAGGTTTAAGCAAGTAACCGGCTTTACTCCATATGCTTTCCAAAAGGAAGCCATTGAGTACCTCATGGATGGCTATTCCTTAATTGTTAGAGCACCCACCGGAGCAGGAAAAAGTGAGATGGTATTGGTTCCATTTGTTTTTGAGATAAATGAAAGTCTACCCTCTCAACTTATCTATTCCCTGCCAAATCGAACTCTTGTTGAAAGCTTGGGCAATAGAGCTAAACACTATGCATCCTTTAAAAAGCTTAGAGTTGCTGTTCACCATGGAAAAAGAGTTGAAAGCAGGCTTTTTGAAGAGGACATAATTATTACGACAATTGACCAAGCGGCGGGAGCTTATTTAAGCGTGCCCTTAAGCATGCCAAAGAAATGGGGAAACATCTTCGTTGGTGGTGTAGCATCTTCAATGCTTGTGTTTGACGAAATCCATACCTTACACCCGGAGAAAGGGCTGTTGACGTCGATAGCAATGAGCCTTGAGAGTTCGAAACTGGGATTTCCATTTGTCATGATGTCTGCAACTCTTCCAGAGAGTTTTATGATGAAAGTTAAGGAGATGGCTGAGAAGAAAGGTGGAAGAGTAGAAATAATTAATGTAAAAAATGAAAAGGAAATTGCCTCAAGAAAGGCTCGTAAAGTGTGTCTAAATACTGAGCCTCTACGTTCTAAAACATCGTTAACTGCTAAGGAAGTTTTGAGGCATCTGGAGGACACAACAAACATGCTGGTAGTTGTTAATACCGTAAGAAAAGCCCAAGATCTTTATCTTGGCCTCAAGGACAAGGTGGACATCCCTGTGCTGTTGCTTCATTCGAGGTTTTTGGAGGAGGACAGACAGGGCAGAGAAAGAGCAGTATTGGAAATCTTTGGAAAGAAGCAAAAAGAGGGAATCTTGATTGCCACGCAGGTAATTGAAGTTGGGATGGATATATCTTCATCAAAGTTGTTAACGGAGGTATCTCCTGTTGATTCCCTCATTCAGAGAGCAGGTAGAGTAGCAAGGTGGGGAGGTAAAGGTGAGGTTGTAATCTATGATGTTAAAAATCATGCTCCTTATTTTAAAGAACTCGTTAAATCTACCATCGATGCTTTAAAGGGTGTTGAACTACTTGATTGGCAAACAGAGATAGAACTTGTTGAGAAAGTTCTCTCAAAACCATTTGAGGGCTATCTAGACCCGTACAAATTTTACGAGAGGCTAGGAGGCCTTGCAAGGGCAGTTTATGAAGGCAAAAAATCCTACGTTGAAGAGAACGTTAGGGAGGCGTATTCAGTTGATATTGCCATTTATGATGAGGTAAGTAATCTGAATCCTGACGACGCCTGGAAGCTCAAGCGCCTTAGGATTGATTTTAGAGTTCTTAAAGGCAAATTTGACCAAATCATGGAAGCGGGGGGAGAAATTTACAGAGTAGAAGAGAACTTTATCATCGATGAGTATGAAAGTAAATACACCCTTGTTCCTATCTCTAATAAGGATGAGATAATGCCATTTGAGTTCTATATCATAACGGGCATTAGCTATTCACCTAGGCTGGGACTGCTCTTTGATGATAGTGGTGACATCAAAAAGTTTGAGTTCGAGGAGAAAGACAATGCGACCAATGTAATGGGAGAGAGCAGAATGAAAAAGGAAAGCTGGGTAGAACACTCAAGAAAAACCCTTGAGTTCTTAAGAACATATATGCTTCCACGCTACGACTATCCAATTGGAGCATTTGCCAAGTATTTTGGCATTTCTAAGAAAGAGCTAATTAACTGGATAGAGCTGAGTGTCGCTTTGCACGATCTTGGAAAGTTGAACATATACTGGCAGAAAAAAGCCAGCTGGAGATCCGGAGAAGAGCCAATAGCCCACGGATTTGATAAGAAAGGCAAGTTACCGCCACATGCAACGGTCTCGGCTAAGGCGCTTGAAAGATACTTAGGGGAATACTTTGAAGACCGGGGACTTGCTAAGGTGTTCTACCTTGCTATAGCCCATCACCACTCTCCTTGGTCTTCAAAGTTCCAGAAGTTCGAATTAATTCCCAATGTGGCGGATTACATTTTGCAAGTTTGTCCTCTAAAAGATATTGAAACCTCTATCATTCACAGTCATCCAGCCGGTTCTTTAGGATTCAACTATCTGAATGTTGCTGAGGAGAATGAATATTACCGGCTTTATGGGTTAGTTTCAAAGCTTCTCCGCATCTCTGATAGACTGGCTACAGGTGGTGAGTCGTATGAATCGATATTTAGTTCCTAAGACTGGATGGCAGTTTCTTGACTTAGCTAAGGCCTATGGACTTGGCATAGTAATCCATACACTGTCCAAAGAAGCAATCATTGCTGATAGGGGGAGCTATTATGAGATACGGAGCAAGAATGAGCCAGACTTTTCAGAGCTTCCAAAAATTAGAGGTTACTTAGGAGAAGATATTGATGAATGGGGCCATATCTTAACCACTCTTGGTAGCAGAGCCAGGGAAGGAGTCAAAAAAGCAATGAAAGAATTTCTAACAGATGAAAATAGGATAATGCGGATTTTCGAGCATAAGCTTGATGAGAAAACAGTTTCAGTTGATAATTTCAACGGAAAATCAGTTACACTTCCCCAATCCCTTGAACTTGGGGCAAGTAAAGGCATTAGAAAAGCAGTTCTTAGCTCATACTCGGAGAGTCAAGTAAAGATACCTGCTGAAGAGTTCTATCTCGCTGTATTGGGGGCAATAAATATCTCTGTCTGGAAAGGTTCAAAGGACTATTTGGTAGCTGGTTATCCTCTTCCATTGGACACCAGAGTTGAGGACGTTTATACGATAAAACACAGGCTGAAGGAATCAGTCAAAGGCTTCCATAGAGCAGGCTATTTCTCCACAGTCGCGAGAATTGCAGTTAGGCTCGTAAAAGAAGAAAAAGAGCTAATGCGTGGCGGTTCTTTTCTACCCAAAATTGGAGGAATCCTCTATGGTGTCATGATGAGGACCGGGAATCAACCTAAGCCCTTTACCTCTGGTCTATTTCCGTTGGATTCTCTCCACTCCCTTGTTGAGACGCTCGAAGGTGAGGAGGCCATTGACAAGTGGATTGAGATTCTGGATAGGACTTCCTACATCAAGGGCTACGAAGACATTGCCATGGCGTTATCTAAGTTCATAGCTGAACCAACTTTGGAGAACTACTACCCCTACATCCGGCTTCACTTGAGAAACGAGTTGAGGTCAAACTCAATAAAATTCGGTTCTTATGACGCGGATTCCCTTTTGGAGGTGTTGAAGAATGTCGAAGTTAGCTGAGCTGTTTGAGAACGAGGCAGTCAAGGACTTTGGAGTAGCACTTAGAAAAGCCCTGAGAATCTGGGAAGACTACTCCTCTCTAGTCGAACTGGAATATGCCGAAACCAATGAGCAGTTCGCAGAAGTGATAAAGCGCTTCCTCAGGAGGTATGAAACTCTGGCAAAGAAAGGCTACAAAGGTAAGCAACTGAAAAGGCCGAAGGAAGAGAGCCTTGTTGAACTAATGAAGTTAGTGGATAAACACGGCGTCAAGCTTGTTCGTTCTGCACTCATAAGCTATGCCCTTGTTAAAGGAGGTGAGGAGAATGAGTGAAGAAAAAGTAAAGGTTTTTGAGATAGCCATACTCGGTAGGGCCCTTTGGGAGCTCCACAGCCTCAATAACGAGGGGAACGTCGGAAACGTCGTTGAGCCAAGAAGCGTCAAGATAATAGACCCGAACACCGGAAAAGCAGTAACTACCGACGGTATCTCAGGGGAAATGCTTAAGCACATACACGCCGAGATGATGTGGATACTGGACAACAAGAATAATCTATGTGATGCCTGCAAAATACAACATCCAGAGAGGTTTAACTATGTCATAAAAACTAATTCAAGGGTGAAGAATAGCATTAATAGACCGGGGGATGCAATATCACAAGCCCTAAACACCTGTGATATATGTGATATCCACGGATTCATGATTACTGAAAAAGTCACTGTATCCAGAAAGTCTACCGTTGAATTTGGCTGGGCTTTGGGGATACCCGAAGTGTATCGGGACATACATCTCCACGCTAGACACTCTACACAGACACAAGCAATAGAAGAAGTACTGGAGCCAGGACAATGGAACGAGCACAAATGTTCAGTTAAAGGATGTGACACCGATCCAAATGAAAGTAGACTGCTCAAGATAAATGGGAAATGGTATTGTGAAGCTCATGCTCCTACTGCCCAGATGATATATCACAGGCCAACAAGAACTGGAGAATATGCAATAGTTACAGTATTCCAGCCATGGAGGATATGTCTTAATGAAGCAAAACAGGATGTATACAGTTATGAATGTGGGGATAACAAAGGGGGTAGTAGTAGGAGATTAGAAAGATACAAACTTGCCCTGAGGGCATACCAGCTCATGTTTTTAAGGCCAAAAGGAGCCATGACAACAACACGATTACCTCAT
The DNA here is from genome assembly GCF_026988555.1 of Thermococcus sp. Lineage (NCBI taxonomy): Archaea > Methanobacteriati > Methanobacteriota > Thermococci > Thermococcales > Thermococcaceae > Thermococcus > Thermococcus sp. Next base: position 9,694 of record NZ_JALSLB010000031.1, read on the forward strand.
ACAGTTAATTTTAAGGGTGTGATAGTGTACTCTACAGAGCCTATTCCTGTGCCAGTGATTTCCCCACTTAAAGATAAATATAAGGAGGAAATTAAAGCCATAGCACAGAGTTTTAAAAATGGTGATAATGAACCGATCAAGGTCGTTGAATTTAACAGTCTTTCAGAGTTTGTTAAAAAACTCAACAATCTGCTGAACGCAGAACCCTATGAAATGAACTTCAATCCAAAATGAAAGAATAGGAGGGATATCCCTGTGACCAAGTGGCTCAAACTGGTCATCCACTTTCCTTCTTTTTATTCATATAGGATACCAGAGTATTCCTCACAGTATGCACTAGCGTTACCTATAATTGCCCCCTCCACAATAAAGCTAGCAATAATCTCAACAGCAATAAGGATAAGCGGAAAAGTTGAAGAGGGTAAGCGAATTTTTAACTACATTAAAGATGCCAAGGTGGGGGTCAAACCTCCTGAAAAAATTGTAATTAACAGTGTTTTCATTAAAAGACTGAAGAAGAAAGATGGGATATCTATTAGTGCCGAAGGAATTGGAAAGATAATAAAAACAAATAAAGATTTGATTATTAAAGCAGATTCAGACGTCCCTGTGTTTAAAATTGGAGGAAAATCTCCAATGGGGTATTATATCCCAGGGAAATTAGAAGTCAACATTAAAAGCCAGAATATTATAGTTTCCAACTTAATCATATGGAATAAAGACGTGAAGATCATAAAAGATGGTTCTGAAGGGTTTATGTCACTAAAGCTAACAAAAAACGAAACAGAAATGTTATCAAAAGAAGAAAAGGAGCGCAAGAAAAGAGAACTTAATGAACTAAAGAAGAAACTTGAGGACATGCATAAAGAAAAGCTAGAAGCATTTCTCTTTCTTAATAAAGAGAAGTTCAAAGAGCAAGTACTGCACAGCTCAGAAGAATTTACCATCTATATCCTTTCTCGGAACTCCGAAAAGTTCACAATAATAGAGCCAAGAGGCAAAAGAGAGTTTATCTTTCAAAGTGCATCTACGTTAGCCTCAGGATTTCAAGAAAGCTTTGGTGTTAGGGAATATGTCCACTTCTCTGGAGACGTAGAGGTTTACCTGGGACTGCCAGATGACGTTCCGGGGGAAATAAAGCACTACGCAAGGCACATAAGATACTTCGGTACGAGTGATTCATTGGCATACGTGAAAAGCGCTGAATGCGTTAACGAGCCTCCCCAAGGAATAGTATTCCCAGTTGTGATCTCTGAGGTTCCACCAGACTCATACATCTACCCTGTGAAGGATTTTTCATCAAAGGCCACCTTTGAGCAGATCAACCCCTATTCCTCAAAAAATCTTGGAAGGCCATATAAGACTAAATACTACGCACTAAGACTCTCCAAAAGGCCAATAGATGGCAGCAATTGGAAGGTTCTTTTCATTTCTTAAATTTTACACGCTTGCTGGAGTATGAAGGTGATTACGAATGAAACTGCAATCAGCGTTACAAGTTTTTCGTTACAAACAAATTCGTAATAAACTGTCCGGCTGGAGGTTCGCCCGTGCCCGATGAATACCCCCTCACCCACCTCCTCATCACCGGCACCGAGATAAACTACCTCTTCATCTGCCCCACAAAGTTATGGTACTCCGCCCACGGGGTCACCATGGAACAGGAGAGCGAATGGGTCGACCTCGGTCGGTTCCTCCACGAGCGGCGCTACGGCAACGAGGAGAAGGAAGTTCAAATCGGTTCGATAAAGATAGACTTCGTGAGGAGGGGCGGCATCATAGAGGTGCATGAGGTCAAGCTCGGCAGGAGCATGGAGAGGGCCCACGAGATGCAGGCCCTCTACTACCTTTACTACCTCAAAAGGCTCGGGATAACGGCGAAAGCGGTTCTCAACTACCCGAAGCTCAGGGAGACGAAGGAGCTAACGCTGGATGGGAGGGAGAGGGAGGTTGAAGACGCCATCCGGGAAGTGGAACGCATCAAATCACTCCCGGCTCCGCCGGAGCCCGTGAAAGCCGGAAAGTGCAGGAAGTGCGCATATTATGAGCTGTGCTGGGTGTGATGTGGTATGAGGAAGAGAAAAACCCTCAAACTTGGAAAGGCTCTCTCACCCGAAGACATAGAGAGGATCATTGAAGAAACCCTTGATGAGGAGATCGAGGGGATAATATCCGTATCCAATAGATCCTCTATCAAAAATCTCAAAAACAAAAACGGTGGGAAAGCATGAGAAAGCGCTCCATAACCCTCCTTTCGGATGGAACGCTCTTCCGTAAAGAAAACACCCTCTACTTCGAGAACGCCCGGGGGAGGAAGCCCCTCGTGATAGAGGGCATATACGACATCTACGTCTACGGCCACGTTAGCATAAGCTCTCAGGCGCTCCATTTCCTCGCCCAGAAGGGCGTAGCGGTTCACTTCTTCAACCACTACGGCCACTACGATGGGAGCTTTTACCCGAGGGAGAGCCTCCATTCCGGGGATCTGGTGATAAAGCAGGTGGAGCACTATCTGGACTCTGAGGGGAGGCTCACCCTTGCGAAGCTCTTCGTCCTCGGAGGAGCGAGGAACATGGAGCGCAATCTAAAGCGCTGGAAGGTCGGGGAGGGCTTTTCCGAGCTCCTCGGTGAGCTGCTGGGCGAGCTGGAGGATGCGAGGAGGATAAGCGAGGTCATGAACGTCGAGGCGAGGATAAGGCAGGAATATTACGCCCTGTGGGATGAGCACCTCCCCGAAGGCTTTAAAATAGTGAAGCGCACGCGCAGACCGCCGGGGAACGAGATGAACGCGCTCATAAGCTTCCTCAACTCAAGGCTCTATGCCACCATCGTGAGCGAGCTCTACAACACCCAGCTCGTCCCGACAGTTAGCTACCTCCATGAGCCGGGCAAAAGGCGATTTTCTTTGGCGCTTGATTTAAGCGAGATATTCAAGCCAATCATAGCCGACAGGATATCGAACCGCCTGGTGAAGCAGGGCATAATTAAAAAAGAGCATTTCAGGGGAGATTTGAAGGGCGTCCTCCTCACGGAAGAGGGCATGAAAACGGTCATAAACACCTACAATGATGAGATGAGGAAGAGCGTGAGGCATCCTAACCTCAAAAAGAACGTCACCAAGCAGCGTCTGATAAGGCTTGAGGCCTACAAGCTCATCAAGCACCTTGTTGGGGTAGGAGAGTACGAGCCGCTGGTGGCATGGTTTTAGTAGTTATACTTTTATATTTTTCTTTTGAGAGCTTTGCTCCCGGCGAGGAGGAGGTTAAATTAATTGATCTTCCGGGATCCGAAACCAGAGTGGATGGTGGTTTAAATTGTTCCAGTTCCCGGAAGCTTGGTGAATAATTCCTTCTTGGATTGGGAGAGGTATAAATTTGCCTGAAAATTTGTGCGAAAATTCGAGCAAATCTTGTGATTCATCACTTTTTTCTCTTCTCTCCCCTTCATCTTCATTTCATCACATGGTGAAACAGCGTCAGAAATTGACGCTGATATATAGAGCATTGGAAAAGTGTATTTTTCGGGATGAATTTCGGGACGAATTTCGGAATTCACTATACCAGTACATACTGCCATTAATCTTCCACTGATTGAAAACTTTATGGTTTCAATTCTCCTAGAGTCTTATTGCAACTACGGAGGTTATGAAGACCTGTCAAGCTACTATGACGTTTCAATTCTCCTAGAGTCTTATTGCAACGAGTACGGGCACGTTGAACGCTTTATAGAAGCACACAAGTTTCAATTCTCCTAGAGTCTTATTGCAACATGAGAACCAGGGAGAAGGATACACGAGAACTTGGAGTTTCAATTCTCCTAGAGTCTTATTGCAACGCAGTAAGCAGCAACAGGAGGAGGAAGCTAACACAGAGTTTCAATTCTCCTAGAGTCTTATTGCAACCCATTTTTCTACCTCCTTCTTCTTTGCCCTTCAGCGAGTTTCAATTCTCCTAGAGTCTTATTGCAACCTCCTGATAGAGCCCTGCTATTGTCAAAAAGGCGTTGTTTCAATTCTCCTAGAGTCTTATTGCAACCCTTGAGCTGATTTTTGACGACGACGAACACCGCATGTTTCAATTCTCCTAGAGTCTTATTGCAACCCTGCATGGGGTGCAACGCCGGCTGTTATCCTTCTCTCGTTTCAATTCTCCTAGAGTCTTATTGCAACCGGCAATGTACTGTGATGCAGTCCCAGAATCTACAGAGTTTCAATTCTCCTAGAGTCTTATTGCAACTTTTTGTATTGTTATTTCTAGTTTCACCCTCTTTTTCAGTTTCAATTCTCCTAGAGTCTTATTGCAACGTGGTGTATATTTGGCCGGGTTTTCCGGTGTTTGGGGTGTTTCAATTCTCCTAGAGTCTTATTGCAACGCATAGACGAGGTAGTAGTAGTTCTTTGCGAGGAACAGTTTCAATTCTCCTAGAGTCTTATTGCAACCGCTCTCGCTAAAGAACCCGTGTTTGTCCTGCTTGAGGTTTCAATTCTCCTAGAGTCTTATTGCAACAGGACATCGCCAACAAAACCGCTCTCGTCATCATCACGTTTCAATTCTCCTAGAGTCTTATTGCAACATGTGGAGCTCATCTACATGAAGAACATCGAGAAAGAGTTTCAATTCTCCTAGAGTCTTATTGCAACAGAAAGTTATACAAAATTTTTGCAAAGTGTTCTTTCGTTTCAATTCTCCTAGAGTCTTATTGCAACTTCTGAGTTGTTCTCGATGTCATAGACAGAGAGTTTGTTTCAATTCTCCTAGAGTCTTATTGCAACATTATCTGAGAATCCGTTCCATTGTAAACATATATCTCGTTTCAATTCTCCTAGAGTCTTATTGCAACCTGAGATTGTTTTTACAGTGAGATAGTCAAACTGTTCGTTTCAATTCTCCTAGAGTCTTATTGCAACAGGGCGGTTTTTGCCTCTCCCAGCCCATTAATAGTGTATGGGGGGTTTGTTTTTATAAGGTTTTCTTTGGAGGGGGTATTTAGAAGGTTCTTGAGGGCTCTATTTGGAGGGTTTATCAGGTTTATTTTTAGATTCGGGAAATAGATATGGCTATTTTTAATTGCGTTCATTCTTTGCCGGCGGCTTCCCAGAATCTATAGGCGTTCTATTTTTCCAAATCTCTTGGCATACTGCTGTAATACATCAAATCCTTGGTTTTATCAGGTTGTGGATGGTTTGGGGATAGGGGACATTGTATTCTCCTGTTTCGAAAAAATTTCGTTATATTATTGTTTAAAATATATAACAAAAGAGCATATATTGAATCGGGAGGATTTGGCCCTCCCCTGTGTTAACATTGTAGCGTTTCCGAGAAGGAGCCCTGTATGGGTTTATCTGATTGAATCTGGGCGTCTGAGCGTGATATGGTGCTACCACAAATCCTAAAAGGTCTCGGTTATCATAGGCTTGGGGGATAGGATGTACGTCGTTATAGTCTATGACGTCGGTGTTAAGCGCGTCAACAACGTCAAGAAGTTCCTCCGCCAGCACCTTCACTGGATTCAGAACAGCGTTTTTGAGGGAGAAGTGACGGGAGCTGAATTTGAGCGCATTAAGGGCGGATTGATGGATATAATCGACGAGGATGAGGACTCTGTGGTAGTGTACAGGCTACGCTCGATGCCGGAGAGAGAAGTCCTGGGCACTGAGAAAAATCCTTTGGAATATGTCCTCTGAGCTTTTCGACACGGTCGTCTTCCGCCATCTGAGTTGTGGTTTAAAGTCCAGAAGATTACTTTGAAGTATTATATAGCACTTCGATGAACATCTTTTCGTTGAGGTAAGATTATAAACATTGTTTCAAACGGTCATCGGTGAGCATCATGGCGCTGAGTGACAGGCTTGAACTGGTTAACCCTTCTGAGATTAGAAAGCTCTTTGACCTTGCCCAGGGCATTGAAGGCCTCATTTCCCTCGGGATAGGTGAACCCGATTTTGATACACCTGAACACATCAAGGAGTATGCGAAGGAGGCACTTGATAAGGGCATGACCCATTACGGTCCAAACGCAGGTTTGCCCATGCTCCGTGAGGCGGTTTCAAGGAAGCTCATGGAACAGAACGGGATAGAGGCTGACCCGGGAACGGAGATTATGATCCTGACCGGCGCAAACCAGGCGTTTCTTATGGGTCTATCCACGTTTCTGAAGGATGGGGAGGAAGTTCTCATCCCCGGGCCGATGTTCGTCAGCTACGCCCCGGCGGTAGTCCTTGCAGGAGGGAAGCCGGTTGAGGTTCCGACCTACGAGGAAAATGAGTTTAGGTTGAGCATCGACGACCTCGAAAAGCACGTGACCGGGAGAACCAGGGCGCTTATCATAAACACTCCCAACAACCCGACGGGTGCGGTTCTCACCAAGAAGGACCTTGAAGAGATAGCTGATTTCGCCATCGAGCATGACCTAATAGTCTTCAGCGATGAGGTCTACGAGCACTTCGTTTATGATGGTGTTAGAAACCACAGTATAGCTTCTCTCAACGGCATGTTTGAGCACACCGTGACGATCAATGGCTTCTCCAAGACCTTCGCCATGACCGGCTGGCGCCTTGGCTTCGTCGCGGCCCCCTCGTGGATAATTGAGAGGATGACCCGCTTCCAGATGTACAACTCAACCTGTCCGGTCACGTTCGTTCAGTATGCGGCAGCTAAAGGACTTGAGGATGGGAGGAGCTGGAAGGCCGTCGAGGAGATGAGAAAGGAGTACGACAGGAGGAGGAACCTCGTCTGGAAGCGCCTCAACGGGATGGGACTTCCAACGGTCAAGCCCAGGGGAGCATTCTACATCTTCCCACGCATCAGGGACACCGGTCTGAGCGACCATGAGTTCAGCGAGCTCATATTGAAGGAGGCGAGGGTTGCCGTCGTTCCGGGTTCGGCGTTCGGAAAGGCCGGCGAGGGTTACATAAGGATAAGCTACGCGACGGCCTATGAGAAGCTGGAAGAGGCAATGGACAGGATGGAGAAGGTGCTGAGGGAGAAGAAGCTCGTTTAGAGCCTGAGAAGCTCAACGTTTCTGACCTTTTTCTCCTTTTCGTCGAACTCAATGACCGCATAGTACCCCCTGAAGAGGGGGCCTGGGTTCACCACAACTGTTTCTCCGATCCTGTCTTCTCCCTTCCCCTCATGTATGTGGCCGCAGACAACGAGGGGCGGTTTGTGTTCTTCTATGAACCTTCTGAGCGCCTTGCTCCCAACGTGTCTGCCGAGGTGGACCCTGTCGGCAATGGTTCCGTAAGGAGGAACGTGTGAGAGGATTACATCGCCCGGCCGGTAGTTCCTTTCAAGTACCCCCCGAATCTCGTCCTCCGTCAGCTCCCATACCGTGTGGAATGGTGTTTGGTTGGAGCCACCGATTCCAATTACACCGAGACCGTTGATATCGACGCGCTTTCCGTGAACACCGATTCCAAGTCCATCGAGTAGTTCGGGAACATCCCTGCCGTCGCAGTTACCATGAACCGTCAGTAATGGGAATCCCAGGTTCCTCAGGGGGTGGAGGATATCCTTTGCCTGTTCGGCCCCGCCGAAATGGGTCAGGTCTCCGGCTATCAGAAGTGCATCGACCTCCAACCCGGCCAGGGTCTTGGTGAGCTTGCGGACCTTCTCCAATTTCCCGTGTACGTCGGTTACCACCACAAGCCTCACGTTATCACCCCCTTCTCATGAGGTAGGGGAGTATCTCCCCGTAAGAGTCGCTCCAGTCCACGATCCCGACGCGCCGTCTGACACCTGCTTGGAGTAGGGACAGTACTTCGTTCAGAACCTCCTCAGGTCTCCTATCCGTGGTATTTACCTCAAGCACGTTCTTGTTCTCCTCAACGGCCTCGATGAGGATCACGTCCACGAACTCTGCCTCGACGTTCTCCGCCAGTTTCTTTGGTGGATAACCCCTCAGCTTCAGTCTCTCGGCCACAGCCCTTGGATGGAGCCGCAGGACGATCACGATATCCGCGGGTATGAAATGGCTGAGGTGCCCGTCGATCACAACGTTTTTTCCCCTGAACTCATCGGATGCGAGACGTGCGAGTTCGTCCACGTCTATCTCGATCTCGTCCCCAGCTTTCTCACCAATGCCTTTTTCCAGAGCGAAGTCTCTGACACTTACGTATTCGTACCCCAACTTTGCGGCCAGGAGCTTTGAAAGTGTTGTCTTGCCAACACCGGGTGTTCCGGTTACCGCTATTATCATGGAACTCCCCCGTTCTACAAGGAGTCCTGGGTTTATAGCCCTTTGTTAGTTGATCGTCGAAATTAAGTTTGGCAGATAGCGAAAACCTTTTAAAGTTTGGACTACCTATATAGGGCAGGTGACCGTAATGGAGAGGATTAAATCTCAGGGCAGGCTTCTCAGGAAGAAGCTCCACGTTGTAAAGGAGCAGAAGAAACTCCTAATGCTTGAGGAGGCGAGGCTTGTAAGGCTGGCCCGCCAGAAGGGCGCCACCGTTAAACAGCTCGCAAAAGTCAAGGAAGAGAAGGCACGTTTAATGTTTGAGGAAGCGAAACTCGTAAGGGTTCTCAAACAGAACGGCTACCCGTCGATTTGAGGGTGGTTTCCTTTTCTTCAGTTTTCGTGAACCTTCGAACGTTAAAAACCTGTGAAGAAAAGAATCAGAAGACGCTAAGTTTGTCCTCGAGTACCATCTTCTGTATCTTGGTTATGTCCCCAAGCCACGCGTCCGCTATCTCATAGGCCGGCTTCTGGATGGTCTCAAGGTTGTGGCCCTTCTTAGGGATGACCTGGACGCTCGCGACGAGCGGCTCGTCAATGGGCTTGCCTATCTGGCTCAGGATTCTGACGTAGACCTCTTCCACTCCTTCGACCTGCTCGGCTATGTCGTTGGCTATGAGCATAGAGAGGAGGTTGTATACCTTACCAACGTGGCTGACCGGGTTCTTTCCGGCGGCCGCCTCCATGCTCATGTGCCTGTTGGGAGCGATGAGTCCGTTGACGCGGTTGCCCCTTCCGACGCTACCATCATCCCCTG
>NZ_JALSLB010000032.1 GCF_026988555.1 Thermococcus sp.
GATCTGGTTGATTCACTCATCGAGAGGAACCGTGAAAGGGTCATACGGAGCAAAGACACAGAGATACTGCCGGTTGAAGATGTAGAACTTCTCGCTTACGACATCAAGGAGAGAAAGGTCGTCAGGATCAGGGCAGACCGTGTGAGCAGACACAGAGCCCCGGACCACTTCATCAGAATACGATTCTACAACGGCAGGAGTATAACCGTAACCCCGGAGCATCCAGTGATGGTGTGGGAGAACGGGGAAATCTTTGAGAAACCCGCGGAGAAAGTAGAGAATGGGGACATCGCCCTTGGGGTCCAGAGGTATCCCATAGAATTAGGAGCCCCGAAGGAGAGGACATTCAAGAGCAGAAAGGACGCCGAGGACTGCCAGGATGCCCTGTACTCCACGGGTATCCCCTCAAAGATACTCAGAAACTCGGTTTACTACACCGTTAAAGAGACAGAGAGGACGTTTCCAGCTGAACTGGCCAGAAAACTTCTAAAGGCAGGTAGGGGGCTCATGTTCAAGGTACCAGAGGGCCTGAAGGTCTCCCCATCGGCGACGCTTCTTTCAGAATCCAAGCTCAGAAAACTCCTAGAATCCCTGGGGAGGCACGTAGAAACCGTCGAACGGCTGGCCATTGAGGATCCCATCGAAGCCGCAGGATACATAAGAAAAAGCAGGATAACCCAGCGCTACCCGATGGCCTACCAGACGTTCAAGAACAAGCTGAAGAGGAAGGATCCCTTGGCCCTCAGCATCGTTCAGAGTGAGGTTGCAAGGGCGGCTACGGAGATCAGAGCGGCCATGGATGAGGTAAGAGAAGCCATGAAGGGCAACATAAACTTCCTGCGCGTGTCCCGCACGGAGAAGGTTCCAAACGACTCCCAGGAGTGGGTTTACGACGTTACCGTCGAACCTCACCACCTCTTCGTCTCCCACGGGCTCGTCCTCCACAACACCATCAGCATCTCGAAGGCCGGCATAACCGCCACCCTGAACTCCAGAACCACCGTCATAGCCGCGGCTAATCCAAAATACGGACGCTTCAATAGACACAAGAGCCTTCCGGAGCAGCTCGACCTCCCGCCAACGCTACTGAGCCGTTTCGACCTCATATTCCTCCTCCTCGACGAGCCCGACGAGAAGGTTGATTCAAGCATCGCGGAGCACATTCTGAAGGTCCGCAGGGGCGAGGCCGAGGCGGTAACCCCAAAGATATCCTACGACCTGCTTAAGAAGTACATCGCCTATGCCCGGAAGAACATCCACCCCGTACTCAGCAGGGAGGCAATGGAGGAGATAAAGAACTACTACGTCCGAATGAGGAGGGGATTTAAAAGAAGCGGGGAGGAAGAAGGGGTACAGCCGATCCCGATAACCGCGAGGCAGCTGGAGGCCCTGATTCGCCTGAGTGAGGCACACGCAAGGATGCGCCTCAGCGAAACGGTGACGAGGGAAGATGCGAGGGAGGCTATAAGGATAATCGAGGATATGATAAAGACCATCGCAACAGACGAGGAAGGAACCCTCGACGTCTCCATACTGGAAGTCGGGAAGAGCTCGAAGAAGATAAACAAGATGGACAAACTGCTCGACATCATTAAGGCACTGGAGGACGAGGACGAGTTCGGCGCACCGGTGGATAACATCCTGGAGGAGGCTGGGAAGTACGGGATAAAGAAAGCAGAAGCCCGCAAGATGCTCGAAGAGCTCTCAGCTAACTCACGGATATACGAACCCAGGGCAGGCTTTTACAGGGTGCTTTGAGCACGGCCAACAAGGTTATAAAAGGACCCTCCAAATCCAAGTAGAGGTGGGAGAATGAGCGAGGAGAAGAAGGTTGACTTTTACGATTTTGAGGGATTACTGGATAAGGCTTACGAGGAGCTTCCTGAGAACGTGAAACAGCACTCATCCCGTTTCGAGGTTCCCGCGGCGACGGTCACGATATCTGGAAACAGGACGATCATAGAGAACTTCATGGACATAGCCGAGGCCATGAACCGCGATCCCGGTCATCTCCTGAAGTTCGTCCTGCGTGAAGTCGCTACCGCTGGGACCCTGGAGGGACGGCGCGCAGTACTGCAGGGACGATTCACCCCCTACTTGATAGGGAACAAACTGAAGAAGTACCTAAAGGAGTTCGTCATCTGCCCGGTCTGCGGAAGCCCGGATACAAAGATAGTGAAGAAGGGCCGCTTCCATATACTCAAGTGCGAGGCCTGCGGTGCCGAAACCCCGATTGCGCATCTTTAAATCCTTACCATCTTAAATTTTTCAAAGCCCGGACTGCACAGCTCTTTTAGGTGGACCTAATACCTTTGAAAACCCTTTTAAACTTTACAAACTACAAGCCTTCCAGCCAGTACAGGGAGGAGTTCTTTATGAGCATGGGAGAAAAAGTTAGTGAGCTGTATGAGAGAAAGGGCAAAATCCTGGAGATGGGCGGCGAAAAGGCCGTCGAAAAACAGCACTCCAAGGGAAAGCTCACCGCCCGCGAGAGAATCGAGAGGCTCCTCGATCCGGGCAGTTTTGTCGAGGTAGGTGCCTTCGTAAAGCACCGCGGGACGGAGTTCGGACTCGACAGGAAGGAGTTACCTGCGGACGGTGTCGTAACCGGCTACGGAACAATCGATGGGAGGCTCGTTTTCATCTTCGCCCAGGACTTCACCGTAATGGGAGGGTCCCTGGGGGAGATGCACGCGACCAAGATAAAGCGCGTCATGGAGCTTGCTTTAGAGGCTGGAGCACCAGTCATAGGCCTAAACGACTCCGGTGGTGCCAGAATTCAGGAGGGTGTTGACTCACTCAAGGGCTATGGCGACATCTTCAAGATGAACACCCTGCTGAGCGGTGTTGTTCCGCAGATTACGG
>NZ_JALSLB010000033.1 GCF_026988555.1 Thermococcus sp.
CTCGTGGACGGCTATCCCAGCGACCTCTGGGCTTATGACCAGATCCACTTTCCCCTCCGGTGGCTTCTGTCCCTCATAGATGAGCTTCTTTAGGGCCTGGACGTCCTTAACCGCCCAGCTCCACGGTTCGTCCTTCTCGATGAGCTCCAGCCCACCGGAGAACGCCCTCTGGACGAAGGGGGCCTGCTCCATCTGGCCGTTCTCGAAGACGACGAGGTTGTACGTGATGGAAACGCGCGGGATTTTGCTCTTCACATAGGCTCCCTCGCTGTTGAGGAAGACCTTTTTCCAGAGCCCGTCGGAGTAGCCAAGATATCGCATTGGCACGTTTACGCCCGTTGCTTTAACTTCCTCCTCGACCTTCCTGAGAAGCTCCATCTTCTCCTCCGGGGAGACATCCCTGAAGTCCTTCTTCATCTTGACCTTGTATGAAACTCTGTGGAAGTCCTCCTCGCTGAAAACCATCGGCTCGTTTCTAACGCGGGAGGCAGCTCTGGCCAGCTTGACGGCCTTCCTGACGGCCTCGGCAACACTCTCCTTCGTGAGGACGTTCGTGCTTGCGAATCCCATTCCCTCATCGACCAGGACCCTTATTCCCATTCCCCTGTCAGCGAGTATCTCAAGGCCCTCGGGGTTGCCGTTCTTCATTGCCAGAGAAGTGCCGTTCTTCTCCTCGAAGCGCGCCTCCGCGTAGCTCGCCCCCATTTCGAGGGCCTTCTCAACCGCGAACTCTACGAGTTCATGCATGCACATCACCTCGGTTTACTGCATAGAATAGTGCGCCCGGAAGTATAAAAGTCTTTTCGTTAAGACGGTAGTCGAAAAGAGAGGAGGGTTTAAGGCCATCTGAACTTAAAATGTGGACGGTGGGACAATAGACGGGTTGTGAGTCTGAAAACAGAAGAAGCTCGCTGAAGGGAGTTAATGAAGAGGAGCTTAGAGAACTTGAAAGGCTCTCGAAAGAAACATTGGAGAACGTAATGCCATGGAGGTGGACCGAGGGAAAGCTGGGATTAAAAACTCAAACCTTCTCCTCACACTCACACGGCTTCTTTCCGCAGTAGGGACACACTCCCGGATATTTCTTCTTCGCGGCCTCTTCCAAATCCACTCCGAGCAGGTTGGCCAAGCTGACGAGCCACGCCAGAACGTCGGCGAACTCCTCTTTCATGGCCTCGCGGTCCTTCTTCCTTATCGCCTCGCTCAGCTCTCCAACTTCTTCGACGAACCAGAGGAAAGTCCTCTCAACGCCTCGCTTTGAGTCCTTGTGGAAGTATATATCGTGGATGAGCTTCTGAAACTCACGAATTTCCATAACTTATCACCGGGATGAAGAGGTAGGGAGTCTATAAAAATGGGACGGTACTGGGATCGCGGGGATAATCCCATGATTCCATCATTTATTTTCAGCAAAAGTTTTTGAGCGAATCGCCCAAATAGGAATTATGGTTTCAGATTTTTGTATAAAGGTGAGCACAATGACAATAGGTGGTGTAACCGGACCCGGCGGTGCTGGAAAAACGTCGCTTACCGTGAACCTTGGAGCGCTTCTGACCCATGATGGAGTACGAACGCTGCTCATAGACGCCGACCTCTACTTTCCAGACATGGCCTTCCACCTCGGCATAAAGTCCCCGTACACGATCGGCGCCTACCTGAAGAATCCCCGTGTGGATCTCAATTGGCTGATCCACCGCTACCGCTTCAATGGACTCTATGCCATAATAGGAGACACTGAAGCACCACCTGATCCCGACGCGCCTTACTCAAAGATACCCGGCCTTTTGGAAGTACTCAGGCATTTCTACGGGGGCATCCTGGTTGATTTTCCTCTGGGGTTGCCCGTTGCCGCCCACAAGGTTGTTGATATGCTGGATTTCCAGATTCTGGTTATTGATCCCTCCAACGTCCCGCTGATTGATATCGAGGATTACGTGGAGGCAACTATCAGGAAGTTCCGGGAGACGGGATGTCCCAACCTTGGAGTCATCATTAACCGCCCTTCCCTCCCGCAGGATCGGCTGGAGGATCTGATTTCGTTTATCGAGGATGCCCTCGAGGTACCCCTGTACGGGATTATTCCTTTTGATCCGGCGATCTTTGAGGAGACCACCGCTGGAATAGTCTCACCCACCGTTGCCTTCGAACCCTTAAAGGAAGTGGTCCACATTATCGAGGATCGCTTTCTGTGAGGTCACCGGTGTGAGACATGGGTGAAGCGGGTTTCTCCCCGTTTATGAGGTTAGCAGTCTGGCGGTCTCATCCAACAACCTCCCGGCCAGCTCCCGCTTGCTCATCCTGGGAAGTTTTTTGACGAACTCCCTGCCCACGAGGATGACCTCGTTCTCCTCACTGCCAAAGGCCTTGAGCGTGTTGGCCACAACGAGGTCGCTCCCTGCCCGTTCGATCTGTTCTCTCGCGGCTTCGATGAGTTCTCCCTCGTTCATCTCTGTTTCGGCCTTAAATCCAACCAGAAAAACGTCCGGCTGAAGCTCCTTTACCCTGTCTATTATCTTCGGCGTCGGTTCGAGCTCAAGGGTTAGGGGTTTTCCGCTCTTTATCTTCACACCGGCCTTCTCCTTAACGCGGAAGTCGCTTACAGCGGCGGTTAAAACGACAATATCGTATTTTTTGGCCTCTAGCTCGTTTTCTATGGCTTCAAGCATCTCTTCGACGGTTTCGACCTCGATCTGGTTCTCTACGAAGCTCGGAACGCTTCCCTGCGTTTTGATGAGGGTAACCTCGGCTCCCCTGAAGTCGGCCTCCTCAGCTATGGCCATACCCATCTTTCCACTGCTTGCGTTGGTTATGTAGCGAATCGGGTCTATGTACTCCCTTGTCGCCCCAGCGGTTATCAGAACTCTCTTTCCGGCTAGGTCTTTCCGGTGGAGCTTCTTTATCACGCGGTAGACGATCTCGTCTATCGAGGCCACCTTCGCCTTGCCCTCCTCAAAGCGGGGCCCTATGAACTCGACACCGAGCTCCTTGAGCTTTTCGATGTTCTCAACGACTATCGGATGCTCGTACATGCTGGAGTGCATCGCGGGGGCTATCATCACCGGTGTGTGGGCAAAAGCCGTTGTCACGACGGTTGTAACTGGTGTGTCGTCAATCCCGCAGGCGATTTTCCCTATCGTGTTCGCCGTAGCGGGACAGACGAGGATCAGGTCGGCTTTATTTTCGTGGTCTCCAGCCAATTCAACGTGCTCTATGAAGCCCGTTATCTCCGTCACGACCGGGTTCCCTGTGGCGAACTCCATAGCGTAGGGGTGGATTATCTTGGTGGCGTTCTCGCTCATGACCGCGTGGACTTCTGCCCCATGTCGTATCAGTTCGCGCGCAAGCTTGACGCACTCCACAGCGGCGATGCTGCCGGGAATCGCGAGAACGATTTTCTTGCCGACGAGTTTTCGGCTCTTGGTTGCATGGATGAGCTTGACATGATGAAGCATCGGAACCACCATCTCGGGATTATCTCGACCGACTTTAAACCTTTGCAGGGAGCCACCGAAATTCCTTTTCAAGGAGCGCCAGTTCCCTTTTATCTATCGTTTTTCTGTTGATTATGAGTATCAGTGTGGCGCCCTTGGCGCTCAGGTGGTCCTTTAAGGTGGTCATGAACTTAAACGCAGCTTTGAACTCGTTTTCGATGATCAGATACTCGACGCAGTCTATGAGAACGACCGTGTCTCCGTCCGCTTTGTCGACGATGTACTGAAGGAGGGGTGCCAGTTTGGTTGGAGGTACCCCGTTTTCCACGTTGAGTTTGGTTATCCATACGTACGGGACGTCCTTCTCTTTCAGGAGGTCCGGTTTCCTCGTGACCGCGAGGACCTTCTTCCCCCCAAGCCTCAGAAGGAGGTTCTCAACCCCATTCGTCTCGTCGTACAGGTAGGAACCCCTCAGTACCGTTGGATCCCCGTTGCCTACCGTTCGTGGAACTGCTCTGGCCTTTATCTTACTCTCCCCCTCCACCAGTGCCGCGAGGAGTATCATAACGCCTACGGCGACTAGGACGTCGTCGAGGACCTTCATGAGCTTCGTGGGGAAAAACTCGTTAAGAACGTTGACGAGGAAACCCGCCCAGACGATTGTTATCCCAAGGAACACCCATTTAAGGAGGGGGTGGCCAATAAACGGCCCAAGCAGACGTCTGGATCGGAATAGGACATAAAATGCCCCGGTTACGGTTAGAAACTCAAGGATTTCAGCGCTTAACTTCACCATCTCATAGCTGACCATCCTCACGGCCCGGAATAAAGAATGGTGACGGGTATTTAAGTGTTACTATCCATGAGATTAAAACATGAAAGCGACATCACGTTATCAAACATAGTTGTACTCTAACATGATGGTGCATTGAGTCTCAGAACGTAAAGCCCCGGGCGCTGCCCCTTTAAACGCCTAACCCCTCCTCCCGTTCGGGACAACGTTGCCCTTTCCGGGCTGTGACTACCCCCTATCCGCGCTCCCAAAGTTGAGGTAGTAATGGATCTTCTCCTCCAGCTCTCTGTACTCTTTTTCATCCATTCCAAGGCTCCTCCTGAGGCGTTTGTTTTGGGCTATCATTGCGGCGAGCTGAATCGCCAGGTTCTGATTGTCCATGGCCAGGTAGTATGTTTTGAACTTGAGCGGGGACCATTTACCCTCCAGCCCGTAGAGCTCCTTTTTTAAGGAGTCCACTTCCCGCTTCAGTTCCTCTATCTTTCTGTCCGTGACCTCAGGGGGGACATTATCTATGAAATCACCTTTGAGGAGCATCTTAATCGTATCATCGATGCGGAAGCCGTATTTTTTGGCGATCTCCTCCACACGTGCGAACGTCCCGTCATCGATCTTTACTTTGAGCTTTTTCCAGCGTCCCCCCGTGCTAATGATTACCTTCATAGCCCCTCACCTTGGCTTCTAGTCTCCTGTTCTCCTCGCTCAGCTCCGCCCGTTTCTTCATGAGGTACACCTTATCCTCTTTAGCCATCTTCTCGAACTCGATGAGGGAGGAGTAGTGCTCTTTCATCTCCTCCAGTTTCTTCCTCAGTTCGGTCAACTTCTCCGTCAGGTACCTGTACTGGAGGGTCCTTAAAGTGCGTTCGAGACCCTCAAGATTATTCAAGTTGGGTTTAAACTCGCGCTTGTGACGCTTTAATTCCTGGAACTCCTCTTCGGAGACCAGGATCTCAATCTCTCCGTCCAAAAGACACACCCCTCAGGGGAAATCTCCCCGCTTTTCTCTTTGGTTTGAGCATGTTGATGGCCAGTGGACGTCCCTTCAGGGCCTCTATCGAACGTCTAACAGCCAGCGCTTCCTCATCACTTGGACTCTCCTGTGACCTGTAGTCGAACTTCTCTATAAAATTGTTGAGCAGGTTTTTGAGTCCGTCCAGTTTCTTTATGTGGATCTCCTCAAGCTCCCTGGAGATTTCTGGACTGGACTTTCTGAGCCTCTCCTGGAGCATCTCGTAGTGACGTTTGCAGAATATCCCCTCGGACTTCTCGTAAACCGGCAGGAGTTCAGCCATTCTGTCCACCAGGGAGTCTATGGTGAGGGATTCCTTCTCCCGTGCCAGCCTGCAGAGGTAACATTCGCTCTCTTGGGGGGGTTCGCCCCGCTGGATTCCTTCGATGTACGTCCTGAGCATATGTTCGTAGATTATCGCGACACCAAGCCCCCCGTAGAGGGGGTTTGAATACGCTATGCTCAGGAGCTTCCATGCGTGGTAGGGACACAGGCCGAGGCTTTTCTTGAACTCCTCCCTCAGGGAGGGGTCGTTAACGTGTTCGTAGAGTATGGTCCCTATCTCGGACTCCTCAAACTCCTCGATTAACCGGCACACCGGACAACCGCCTTTCTCTATGGCGTCCCTGAGATGAATCCCTATCATGTCCATGGGGATCCCTCAGAGATACCCCATCATGAAGTCGAGCACCGCAAGGGCCCTGTAGGCGTTCTGGAAGTTTGATATACCGAGCTCAAGGCTCCTCCTAAAGCCCCCGTTGGAGTTCTGGAGCTGGCGGATGAACCATATGTGCCTCTTGGGGCATGTCGGTGTCTCGTGCTGAAGCTCAATCCCCCTGGTGCCGTAGAAAGTTGGCTCCAGGTAAGGGGGCAGTGAGTATGGAACCTCGGTGAACCCACCCCAGTCGCCGCAGAGCTCGCAGTTCTTGAAGTGCCTCGCCTTTGGCGGTCTGTAACCGAGGGCGTTGAGGGAGTACAGGGCCTGATACGTCATGGTCGTTGTGGGATGTTTAACCCCGAAAGCGTCTCCCATCCGAAAGCGCATCACAAATTCCCGGATTCTCTCCCTTACCTCATCCTCGACACGGTATCCCATGCTCCTGAAGGCTTTTAGAACCCAGTACGTGGCCTCAAGAGGTGTGGCGGTTCCAAACTCCTCACTCCCACCTAGACCGACCGCGAACTTGCCCTCCAGTGGATTGTACTTTGTGAAAACTATGTCAACGTGCTCCCTCGCGATGTCCTCTGCTCCCAGTATTGCGAGTCCCTCAAGGGCCATGGCTATGGCCACCACCGCCGTCTGCGGCTGTATAGCCCCTTCAAGGAATTCTATGGTCTTTTCTTTATCCGGCAACTCTATGTTTAGCAGCTCGTGGATTTTAACGGCGTAGTATGTGTCGTTGACGTTGGTGTCGTCAAGAACGCTCACAAAACAGTAACCGCCATCCTCGTGGCGCCTGTCCTCTACGTACTGGATGAGCGAGTTACCGTTGATGAACCTGGAAATTTCATACAGCTTTGAGCCCATTCTACCGCCTCCAGCCTTTTCTGCGGAGAACAGGCGTCATTAGCCCCGTGGGGCGGTTTGAACCTGACCTCCGGGCGGACGCCATCGCCCAAGGACACTCCGGGAATCACTTTAAAAATGTTTATGGTGCAACCACCTAAAAACTTAATAAGTTCCGGGGAACTTTCCCTCTGTGATGGAATCATGGAGTTCATAGCCTTCACTTACGTTGGCAACTTCGTGGATAGGAGGGTAATAGACGAGGTTGTCTTCAACGTCTTCGACGGGGCAAACCGATTCTTTGATGAGGAAGGACTCCCCCTCCGCTTTCTTTACATAGGACGACTGAAACTTGAGCCGGGTTATCTGATAAACCTGACGACCGAGGAGGGCAGGGTGATGGTGTATCCACTGGAGGCCCTCGTGGAGCTCCTGTACTCGCGGCTTCTCAGGGAGATGGAGGGGCAGAGGGGTATACGGATGAACAAGATATTCGCTCTCACAACCTTCCCGCTCGTCTCCCGGAACCGTTATTTCGACTTCTATGAGAAGTTCCTCGGCGTCCACGAGACCCTCCTTGGCCTCAGGATGATGATGCTGTCGATGAAGCCCTTTGAACCCGAGGGCCTCTCCAGGCTCCTGGCCGCCGGTAAAACCGGGGGGAATCTAGACGTGGACGCCGGACGGGGGGTGAAGCTGAAGCTCCGTCTTTTCAAAGACCGCCTTTTGAAGGGTGTCCTCCACGAGGTCGGCCACAGTTTCGGCCTTGAACACTGCCACAACCAGTGCGTGATGAACTCCCCCGCGAGCATGGAGGAATGGGACCTCAGGCCCCCTGGCTACTGCGACGATTGTATGGCAAAGCTCCGCACGTCACTGGGGGACGGTGCGATGGGATAGGTTACCGTCCCTTGACTTCTTACCTCATTCTACGATCACTCCACCTGGCGATGGTTAAGGTTATTATACCGTAACCCAACCTCTAACTTAGGTGATAGCATGAAGTTGCCCAGCAACAAGACGAAGATAGTGGCCACCATTGGCCCGGCATCCATGAATCACAGGATCATTGAACGGATGATAAGGGCTGGTATGAGTGTTGCACGAATAAACTTCTCCCACGGGAACCTTGAACAGCACGAGAAGACCATCGAGCTCATCCGGACCGTCTCCAGGAGAATGAATCGTCCCATAGCCATACTGGGTGATCTTCCCGGTGTTAAAATTAGGGTGGGGGAGGTTCAGAACGGCTCCGTAACACTCCGCCGCTGGCAGACCGTTACCCTGACGACCCGTGATGTCATAGGCAGCGAGGCTCTGCTACCCGTGAGGTTTAAGGAGTTTCCTAAACTGGTCTCAAAAGGGGATGTGATATACCTCTGCGACGGTTTCATAGCCCTGCGGGTGGAGGACGTCCGCGACAGAGATGTTGTGTGTAAGGTTCTTGTGGGGGGGACCGTGTTTTCCCATAAGGGAATAAACGTACCCAACGCGAGGATGGCCATTGACGCCGTAACCGAGAAGGACATGGAGTTCCTGAAATTCGCCCTGGAGCACGGTCTAGATGCTGTGGGCATAAGCTTTGTGGGCTCGGCTTATGACATCCTCAAGGTGCGTCGTTTCATTGATGAACACGGGAAGGACACCTTCATAATAGCCAAGATAGAGAGACCTGATGCAGTTCGTAATTTTGATGATATTCTAACTGCTGCCGATGGCATAATGGTTGCCAGAGGGGACTTGGGAGTGGAAATGCCGATTGAAAAACTGCCGGTACTGCAGAAAAAGCTTATACGCAAAGCCAACATGGCGGGTAAGCCCGTCATAACCGCGACTCAGATGCTGGAGAGCATGACCGAAGAGAAGCTTCCCACCAGAGCCGAGGTGACGGATGTTGCCAACGCCATACTGGATGGTACCGATGCGGTGATGCTGTCAGAAGAAACCGCCGTGGGTAAATACCCCGTTGAAGCGGTTCAGATGATGGCCAAGATCGCGAAGACCACCGAGGCCTACCGTGATTCCCACTGGGCAACGCTGCTGGCGGGCTGGAAATTCTCGGAACTCCGGGATCAGAGGAGGAGGGGGGAGACGGTCAAGGACGCTATAAGCAGGAGCATCATCGAAGCTCTGAGCGTCATTGACATCAAGTATATCCTCACCCCTACAAGAACCGGGGAAACTGCACGTCTCATAGCCCGCTTTAAGCCGAAGCAGTGGGTTTTGGCGTTCGTGACCAATCCACGGGTAGCGGGGAGGCTCATGTTCTCCTACGGTGTTTATCCATTCATAGTAGAGAAGACGAGCGAGGAGGAGATACTGAGTATGATACGGAGCCTCGGCCTCGTTAGGGAGAACGACACCGTGCTCCTCACTAAGGGGACGCCGATCGGAAAAACCGCCGGTACGAACACCATAAGGATATTTCAGGTTTGACTATCATCGGGATTTTTTGTCTTTTTGCGCCCGTTATATAATCCAGCTAGGCGCTGCGGCATAAACCGGCAAAAATTTGGGGGGTCACCCCTCGTTCCTGAGCTCCAGGGATGTGTGCTCCTCTTTTATGAGCTCAACGTGTTCCATTATCCTGTCGCTCAGGGTTTTGAGCTGCACTACCAGCTCCTCCAGCTCACGTATGCGCTCGTCCAGCGCCCTCTCCCTTTCTTCAAGTTCTTCCATGGCCCGTGCTAGGTTCTCTTCCTCTTCTCTACGGTAAACTTCGATCTTCATTCCCTCGGACCTCCAGGTTATCCTTCCGTCCCCGATCCCAAACGGCACCGTTACCCGGATCACGTCATCTTTTTTAACGCCCATCTCCCGAAGCCTTTTAAAGATGTGCTGGTTGAGTTCTGCCGCGGCCCGTATTACCTCTCTGGGTCTTACCTTTCCTCTGGTTACCGCGAAGAGTACCCTTCTGACCTTGTAAGCGTATCCAGATGCCCTGACAAAGCCCGTGCTCAGCCTCATGACCACCACCGTAAATATTTTAGCGTATGGGAGATAAATAACTTGTGGTGAAAAAATGAACATCCTGATATTCGGACCACCCGGAAGCGGCAAGTCGACGCACTCCAGAAGAATAACTGAGCTCTACGGCCTTACCTACGTCTCTTCGGGGGACATGATAAGAGAGGAAATATCCAGGGGGAGCGAACTGGGGCGGGAGATGGAACGCTATCTGGCGGCGGGTGAACTGATACCGGACGTTGTTGTTAACAGCCTGGTAATATCCCGGCTGCGGCGCGACAGGGGAAACTTCATCCTCGATGGATATCCCCGAACAGCGGAACAGGTTCTTGCCCTTGAAAACTACCTCTACGACCATGGAATCGGCATCAACGTTGCCATGGAAATCTTCATATCGAAGGAAGAGAGCGTAGAGCGCATCTCCGGGAGGAGGATATGTCCGAATTGCGGGGAGGTATACCATACTAAGTACCGTCCACCAAAGTTACCCGGAAGGTGTGATGTCTGCGGTGCCGAGCTGGTCCAGCGGAGCGATGACCGGCATGAGGTTGTGAAGAAGCGATACGACCTTTACGTTAAAAACATGAAACCCATAATAAAGTTCTACAAAAAACAGGGCATTTACGTCAGGGTGGATGGACACGGGGGCATAGGTGAGGTCTGGGAGAGAATCCGGCCGTTGCTGGATTATATCCACTCTCAGGAGGTTACCCGCAGAGGTTCTAGAGGGGCTCCATGAGGTTGTCGTTCTTTATCTCCTCATCCCGGGCTGTACCCTCTTTTTCATTCCCAGAAGGCGTTGATAGTTGAACGTTGACGTTGTAATCCCCTTTTCCCACGGTGGTCCAGAGATACGCCTCAATTTTGTCAGAGATGTAGTCTGCAAGCAGCTCCCTTTCGTAGGGGGGATTACCTTTGAGGACTAGGCGCGCGGTGACCATCGGTGGGGTTCCCCCCTCGAAACTTAGGGCCACCGCGGCGACCATCACCCCTTTCTCTTGGAGCTTTATCCACAGGCCCTTTGCAACCTTTTCTAGGGCACCTTTGAGCTCATCCGGAGCGGCTTCGACGCTTATCCTGGGAGCAGAGGGGGCCTGTTTATCAGTTTCGCCAGCTTCAACGAGTTTTAGCTCCCCCAAAACAAACTTCCCGCTCCCCATCCATTTGAACCGCCCGTTTGCCTCTTCGACCATCCTTTCAACGGCGATCCGGATGAAATCCTCCATGCGGGAAACCCCGCGGTTTCCCTTGGAGGCCACCACCAGGGAAAAATCCACACCGACGTTGTCCTCGCTGGGCTTAACCTTTGCGTCAATCCCTTCCACGCTCAGGCCAACGGCGTCGAGTGCCTCAACTATCCCCTCGGTGAAGAGTTTATCAACGATAGGGTAATATTCGGCTGGCTCGACGTTAACCTTTACCATGACACCCCCCACTACGTCGTCGAATTACTTAAGCTTTTCCAGATGTCCTGTTCCGAAGGTTTTTTATCTTCTCCATGGGTATAAGGGGTGGTGGTTTCATGAAGGTGAGGTTCTACGCGACGTTTCGTGAGCTCGTTGGGAGGAAGGAGGTTGAGGTTCACGGGGTGAGAACGGTCGGTGAGCTGATTGACATCATCTCCGAACGTTACAGCCCCGAGATTAAGGAACAGCTCCTCAGGAGCCCCCGCATCAGCGAGAAAAAACCCATCGATGGCATGATCTTGGTCAACGGTCACAACGTTCTCCACCTCCGGGGGCTGGACACCGAGCTCAAGGAGGGTGATGTTGTCTACATATTTCCTCCCGCGGGGGGTGGTTGAATGGCCGTTGCGGAGCTCTGCCTCTTCCCACTGGGGACCGGCACTCCAAGTGTCGGCAGGTACCTGGAGCCCGTTCTCAAAGTAATCAAGGAGAGCGGTCTCAAGTACCGGTTGTGTCCGATGGGCACCGTCGTTGAGGGTCCGGTTGATGACATTCTGGAGCTGGTAAAAATCTGCCACAGGACGGTACTGAAGGCCGGGGCAAAGAGGGTTGTTATAAGCCTCAAGATAGACGACAGAACCGACAAGCCCCTTACACTGGAGGAAAAGGTGAGGATCTGAATGGCCGAGTACTTCAACAGGATAGCGGCGAGATACGATGGCTGGTACAGGACCAGAACGGGGGAGTACGTGGACAGGACGGAAAAGAGGCTCATCTTCTCCATGATGCGCTCCCGTGGGGGAAGGGCCCTTGACCTCGGGTGCGGTACCGGGAACTATACTCTCGAACTGAAAAGGAGGGGTTTCGACGTAACCGGCCTGGACGCGAGTGAGGGCATGCTGAAAGTTGCCCGTGCAAAGGGTCTTCCCTGCATCGAGGGGGACGCATACAGCCTGCCATTCGCGGACGGGAGCTTTGACCTGGTGCTCAGCGTGACCATGTTCGAGTTCATCCGTGAGCCGGAGAGGGTACTGGCGGAGGTACACAGGATTCTGAGACCTGGGGGGGAGGTCGTGATAGGGACGATGAACGGGAGGAGTTTGTGGTTCCTGTTCAAGAGGCTGAAGAGCCTCTTCGTTGAGACCGCGTATCGCTACGCAAGGTTTTACACCCCCAGTGAACTTGAGGGCCTTCTGAGGGACTTCGGCTTCGTTGATGTTAACTCCGCAGGTGTTATCTTCCTCCCATCGTTCTGGCCGTTCCCAAGCCTTGCCGAGCGGCTCGACGAGAAATGCAGTAAGAGATGCAGGGAACTGGCGGCCTTCGTGGCTGTTAGGGGGGCAAAGGCGTGAAGAAGGTTCGGCTCATATCCCGGGACGAGGCTTTTAAGCGGGCGGAACGCATAGCGGAGGAGTACTGGGCGGTGCATGGGGTGGAGTTCACCGTAGAGGACAGATTTATCTGCATCGACGACGTGGTTCCCACCCAGGCCGCCTTAAGTGAGGTTAAGCTGCTGGTGGTTCTGCAGGAGATAAAGCACGGCTACAACGCTCCGATAATAGTCATACCCTACAACCAAAAATATTATCTGATTGACGGCCACCACAGGGCGTTTGCCCTCAAAAAACTTGGTTTTCGAGAAGTCGAGGCCCTGATACTGCAACCGAATTCTGTATTTGTGCCGGGTGCCCCTAAAACGGCCGAGAAGAGCGGATTGAGGGGATTGGAAGATATAAAAGTGGTAAGGGACTAACCACCCTCCCAGATCACGTACTCTTTCCTTGCGATGAAGATGGGTTCGATCCTCTTCCTGACGACAACGACCTTATCCCTGCCGTACTTCTGGTAGAGCCCCTCTATGAACTTCTCAAAGACTCCCGACGGCATTGAGGCCTTTGCGGTTATGGTGTTGTTGCCCTCCCTGAGGTTCAGGCCGCCCTTAACCGGCACGTATTTGATTATGTCCATGTGCGGCTCGAGGTAGAAGTCTTTCTTGTATATGTCCTTGCCGTTGGGGGTCACGTAGTACACGATGCTCGCACGGAGAGTGAGGTTGGCGGTGTAGTCCCTTCTGAACGCCGCCTTCAGCTCAAGGGTGCCGCTCTTCCCCTCAGGTAGGACGTAGCTTGGGTCCGCTATCTTTCCATCGACCTTTGGGGCACTGGTCAGGACACCCACCGGGCCCGCCTGATAGAGAACAAAGCGGTACTTGGTGGCGTTCGGGATGTATAGGTTGACCGTTACAGGGGTCTCGTTGAGGTGGTTGATGTAGAGGCCACTCACCAGGGTCTTCCTGTCCACCAGTTTAGTCCCGTTGTAGGCCTCGAAGACGAGGGTGGCATCTTTAACGTCCCTTCCGAAGGCGGATATCCAGAGACGGAGTGTCTGGTTCCCCAGGGGGAGTTTGCCCCCACCGAGGGTGCTGTAGAAGGCCTTCCACGTGCCGTTCTCAAGCTTATCTATTCTGTAGATCGCGAACGGCCTGAACTTGTAAACCATAACGCTGAAAGTGCTGTGGACCGGCACGAAATTGGCGTAGAGCTTCTGGGCGTCCCAAGGTTCGAGGGAGAACGGGATACGGAAGGCCAGCCTGACGTAGTTGCTGAAAGCTATCTTCTTGTAGGCCAGAATCCCGTAGTTCTGGAAGATGTAGAGGACGTAGGGCATGTCACCCCTTCCGTGTATGACCCTCCCAGTCGTCATGTCTATCGTCATTATCGGCTGTGCCGCGCCGTTGGGTGTGTCAATGTAGACTATCTGTCTGCCGCTCTCGTTTGCGTAGTGAATGTACTTCCTTCCGATTGCGTAGAGCATTCCAAGGTCGTGGTACTCACCGTAGTTTATGGCCCCGCCCAGGTAGCTTATGGCATTGAACTTGTAAAAGTCACTGTCCTGGTACAGCGGGTTCATGTAGGTTATTATGTAGTTCAGCTCCCAGGCCTCAAAGTCCACCTCGCTCTCGTTCCAGTAGTGTGTGAAAAACTTGGCCACGAGGTAGCGCCTATCGTAGGCGTGTCCACCATCCGTTATCGCCCTCCTATGGCTCAGGAGGCTCGACTCGATCCAGTAACCGTAGTCCCACCAGCTGGTCGCGCTGTCGAGCGGGTTACTGTTGTTCTTGAGCCACTCCAGGGTGTTCACCCAGTCACTTGGGACCGAACCCTGGGACTTGGAGTAGGCGTGAGCGATATCGCTTGTGTACCTAGCTCCAACGACGGGGATTGGAACAAAGAGCAGGATGAGGAAGATGGCGTAGAGGGCTTTCGTGTTTATGGATTCCTTCATGTTCTCAACGAACAGGAAGGCTTCTCCAACGACCACACCTGCTAGCAGAAGTAACGCTCCGGACGCCTGGAAGACGAATCTGACGCTCATGTAAAGAAGGTACAGTGAGGCGCTGTAGTACGTTATGAGGAATAGCTCCTTGTAGCCGCTGACATCGGCTTTGGCAAGCTTCGTGACGAACCTCGCAAGCACTACAGCAAACCCGGCTAGGGACAACAGGAACACCAGGGCGTCTTTGGACTTGACACTGTAGTAGGATTTTATAGTCCCGAGGTTCGTTTTGGCCAGCTCGGCCACCGTCTGGTAGAGGGGGTTCGACTGATACGCCGCGCCGAAGAACTTCCAGAGGTCCCTTCCAAAGTACGCGTAGGCCGCTGCAAAGCCGAGGATGATCACCACCACGACCGTCCCAAACCTGTGCTTCCTGTCGGAGTAGTTCAGGCCCACCTTCTCGCCGAGGAACATCACCGCCACGAGCACCAGAAGCGCGGCGAACGCTTCCAGAGCGAAGATCAGGAAGCCCTTTATCCCCACGAACCCTCCGAGGGAGAGACCCAGGCCGATCAAAAGGGATACCCCGTAGAGGGGGTAGCTGTCCCTAATGAATTGTTTGAGCTCTCCCATTTTGCCGAATGTGAAGAGCACCACGGGGTAAACTGCCACTAGGGCAAGGAGGATTCCGACACCGAACTGGCTTCCGTTCCAGACACCCATATAAATGGGGCTGAGCAGTAGGAAGAGGGCCCCCCAGAGGATTTTCTTCCAGTTCCACTTCCCCTCTTCGATGTACAGTAGGAAGGTGACCATGGTGTAGAGGAAGAACATCATGAACGGCCCTTCACCACGGTTGTTGCCCGAGAACGTTTTGCTGAAGTTGGCGTAGGAGAAGCTCATGAAGGCGGCCGCCCACAGTCCCGCCCAGTCTGAATGGAGCTTTCTTCCAAGTAGGTACACCGCTATTATCGTCATCGCACCGACGAAGGGTGGCCACAGTTTGAATGCCCCCATAACCGTGGTGCCGAAGAGGGCGTGAGTTATCTTGTAGAACCAGGCCTGAACGACGTAGAGGCCGAGGTATCCACCCTTCAGAGTTATGCCTGTCGGGGGGTTGGCGTACGCCAAGTACCTTGGGATTCCCTCCTTTATGGCTATTTTGTAAAGCTCAAAGTGGTAGAACGTATCGGGATCAAGGAACGTCTTGTAGTTCGACGTAACGTCCCTTATCCTGAAGCCTATGTACGCCAGCAGGAGGACGAGTGCGGGAATGCCGTACGTTTTCAGCTTCCCATAATAATGGGAGAGACCCCTTCTGGAGTCCGATTTTTTCTTCTTTTTGACATCGGTTTTCACCATAGGAACCACCTCACTCCACGGTAACGGATTTGGCCAAATTCCGCGGTTTATCGGGGTCGTTGCCCCTCAAAACCGCTAGATGATAAGCTAGGATTTGGAGGGGAACCACGTAGATCATTGGGGTTAAGACTTCACTTATGGATGGCATCTCTACAAGAACGTCCGCGGTCCCTCTGAGTTCATCCGAGTCGCTCAGAGCGACGACCATGGCCCCTCTGGCCTTCGACTCCTCTATGTTGCTAACCATTTTATCAAAGAGGTGCCCGCTTGGCGTGATCGCGATAACGGGGACACCATCCTCCAGCAGGGCGAGCGGCCCGTGCTTGAGCTCCCCCGCGCTCAGCCCCTCGGCATGGATGTAGCTTATCTCCTTGAGCTTAAGGGCACCCTCAAGCGCCGTGGGGACGTTGATGCCCCTCCCGATGTAGAAGAAGTCCTTTCGATCCTTTAAGCCCTCTGCGAGCTCTTTTAATCTCCCCTCAGTGGAAAGGACACCTTCAACAAGTTTCGGCACACCCATGAACTCGTCTTCAAGCTTTTTAATCTCATCTTCCCCCCTCCTTCCGAGCTTTCTTGCCAGCTCTATGGCGAGCATCGTCAGAACTGTGATCTGGGTTGTGTAGGTCTTGGTCGCCGCCACCCCGATCTCGGGTCCGGCGTGTGTGTAGAGGGTAATGTCCGCTACGCGGGTCGCCATACTGCCGACGACGTTCACTATCGCCAGGACCTTGGCGCCCCTGCTCTTCGCCAGTTTCATCGCCGCAAGTGTGTCCGCTGTCTCGCCACTCTGTGTTATGGCTATTACAAGGGAGTCTTCGTCAAGTATGCTCTCTGCACCGTACCTGAACTCACTGGCCTCCTCCACGATTGCCATCTTCCCAGCAAGCCGCTGAAAGAGGTACTTTCCCACCAGCGCCGCATGGTAGGAGGTCCCCATTGCCACGAAGAACACCTTGCCGTACCTTGCGATCTCTTCAGCCACGGCCGGGATCAGGTCGCTGTTCCCGTGGATTGCGTCTTTTATTGCCCTGGGCTGCTCGTGTATCTCCTTCAGCATGAAATGGGGGTACCCACCTTTCTCGGCCATGTCCAGGGTCCAGTCTATCTCCTGAACTGGTTTTTCTACAATCTCCCCGGTTTCCAGCCTTTTAACGATATACGATTCCCTTGTCAGAACCGCGTATTCTCCGTCGTCCAGGAAGACTGCTTTCCTTGTGTACTCAAGAAAGGCAGGGACGTCACTCGCCGCGAAGTTCTCTCCCGTTCCTAGCCCGAGAACCAGCGGGCTCTCGTTTCTTACGAAGTACAACCTGTCCGATTCCCCGGCGTACACTATCCCCAGTGCAAAGGAGCCCCTGAGTCTTAGAAGGGCTTTTCTCATGGCGTCTTCGAAGTTCCTAGAGGACTTTAGCTCCTCCTCTATCAGGTGGGCTATGACCTCGGTGTCGGTATCGCTCTTGAAGGTGTGCCCTTTTTTCCTGAGGTCCTCCCTCAGCTCCAGGTAGTTCTCAATTATACCGTTGTGCACGAGGGCGATTTTGCCGGAACAGTCGGTGTGAGGGTGGGCGTTTATCTCGTTTGGAACCCCATGGGTGGCCCAGCGGGTGTGGCCGATCCCCCGATTTCCGGGCATGTTAAGCAGACCGAGCTCGCTCACCAGAGGGTCTATTCTCCCCGCCCCCTTTTTAATGTGCAGGCTTTCCCCCTCCCCTGTAACGACACCGGCAGAATCGTAACCACGA
>NZ_JALSLB010000034.1 GCF_026988555.1 Thermococcus sp.
TTATAGGACTGATCCTGACGTTCAGACGGTTCGGTGTATATTTTGGGGCCGGGATTCTCGTGCTGACGCTCTACTTCATGTTGATAAACCGCAAGACCCTCGACGCCTACGGGAAGGCCCAAGGAAAGTACTTCTACGACCCCAAATACGGCAAGAAACCGTAGGTCCTAATCGAAAAATCTTCAGTTTTCAGGCAGCTCTTTTGAAGGTAGCGTTTTAACCCCAGAGCTCAACTAAGGGCGGTGAAGATCATGGAAGCCATAAACGATGAAGACGTCAACACGTCCCCTGGCAAGCCCGAACGGAGAAAAAAGCTCCTTTTAATGGGCAATGAGGCAACAGCATACGGAGCCCTTGAGAGCGGCGTCGCCTTCGCCACTGGTTACCCTGGAACGCCATCGACCGAGGTTATTGAAACGATAGCCCATCTGAAGCCTGAAGTATTCGCCGAATGGGCCCCCAACGAGAAAGTTGCTTTAGAGGAAGCGGCCGGTGTTGCCTACACCGGCCTTAGAGCGCTCGTAACCATGAAGTGCGTTGGCCTTAACGTGGCAGCAGACCCGCTTATGAGTTTAGCTTATTCCGGCGTTGAGGGAGGACTGGTTATTCTCGTCGCCGATGACCCCGGGCCGCATACAAGCCAGACCGAGCAGGACGACCGCTACTACGGCAAGCTCTCCCTTTTGCCGGTTCTTGAGCCTGCCGATCCGCAGGAGGCCCACGATTTAATCATCTACGCCTACGAGATGAGCGAGCGCTATAAAGTCCCCGTGATATTCAGGACGACGACAAGGGTCAACCACACGACGGCTGACGTAGAAGTCGGCGAGTTCATCGAGCTAAACCGGAAGCCGGTTTTCAGGAAGGACATAGAGCGCTACGTCAGGGCGAGCATGGAGGGCAACAGAAAACGCCATAAGTGGCTCAATGAAACGGTGGCGAGGATAGAGGAGGAGTTTAACGGCATGCCTTTCAACTGGGTTGAAGGAGAGGGAAGGATAGGAATAATCGTCGAGGGCGCACCCTACAACTACGTGAGAGAGATTCTCCCGAAGATTGGGAGAGAATTTAAGGTCCTCAAGCTCTCAACGCCACACCCGCTCCCGAGAAAGTTGGTCGTCGAGTTCCTCAAAAGCGTGGAGTTCGCTGTGGTTATAGAGGACGGTGCCCCGTTCCTTGAGGAGGAGGTCAAGATAGCCGCCTATGAGGCCGGACTGAGTGTGCCAATCTACGGCAAGAGGACCGGCCACTTCCCGCTTGAGGGCGAACTGACGCCGAGCCTTGTGAGGAACGCCCTTCTGAATCTCCTCGGCAGGGGAGCTGAAGAGTACACCAAGCTCGAGGAGGTCGCTTACGCCGAGAGCCTCGCCCCGAAGAGGCCGCCGGTGATGTGTCCCGGCTGTCCGCACAGGGGAAGCTACCGCGCCGCCCTCGATGCTTTAAGGGACCTCAAGCTCGGCCGCTATTCCGTCCCGATACACGGCGACATAGGCTGCTACGCACTGTCACTCCTTCCGCCGCTTGAGGCCATCTGGACGGAATACGTCATGGGAGCGAGCATAAGCCTTGCCAATGGCCAGAGTGTGGCGCTGAACAAGAAGGTGATAGCCACCATCGGTGATTCGACGTTCTTCCACAACGGAATCCAGCCGCTGGTCGATGCCGTCTACAAGAACCTGAACGTTCTCGTTATGATACTTGATAACAGGACGACGGCAATGACCGGCCACCAGCCCCACCCCGGAACAGGCGGAAGTGAAACCGGCAGGAAGTTCAAAGAGATTGACATTGAAGCCCTCGTCAAAGCTCTGGGAGTGAAGTACGTTAAGACAGTTGACCCCTATGACCTCAAAGCAACGAGGGAAGCCATCAAGGAGGCCATGCAGATTGAGGGGCCCGCTGTTATAATAGCCAAGCAGGAGTGCGTCATACCAGTCCTAAGACGCGGCGAGATAGGCGAGATACCCCTGGTTATCGAGGACAAGTGCACCGGTTGCAAGGCGTGCATACTACTAACCGGCTGTCCAGCTTTGGTTTACGAGCCGGAAACGAACAAGGTGCGCATAGATTCCCTGCTCTGCACCGGCTGCGGCGTCTGCAACCAGACGTGCCCGTTCGATGCCATAAAGTTCCCGAGCGAGCTGGGGAAGGGGGCTTAGCCCCTCATTCTTCCCAAACTTCAAGCACCATGAAGCGCCTCACGAACGGGTTCGGATACAGCTCCCAGCCGATTCTCTCCGTTTTTGCCTCGATTTCCCCGAAGAGACCGCCCTCACGCGGGTCGAGGCTCTCGCCATAGATTTTTCCGGGACGAATCTCCACCGTCATGTACCTCGGCAGACCGACGATGGCCTTCCCGTTTTCCCTTGCGTACTCAATCGCCCACTTGGCAGTGTAGAGGCCAGAGTAGATCTCCGCTATTCTAACCGGGACGCTGGACTTGCCGATGGCGATTATCTCTATCCCCCTCTCCTCCCAGAACTTTTTAGCCAGCGGCTGAAGATCCTTCGCCAAATCCTTCCACACCTCTTTGCCCCGGTCGGTTATGGTTAAAGCTTCAATGGTTGGCTCGTCCAGTTTCCTGACCTCTATTCCTCCGATGGTGGAATCGAGGTGTATCACGTCAGGCTTTACCTCTCTCGCGAGCTCAACCGCCAGAAAAGCCTCCTCCCGAACGGCCTGCCTTCCGCTCATGTCGTAGTTGAACGGGTCAGCGTACTTAACGACGCTCAGAGTTGCCGTCCTGTACGGCTTTTCCACGAGCACAGCTGCTGTAGCTATAAGCCCTACCGGCTCGTAGTCCTCAGTGAGTAAAGCCCCTCCCGTGTCAGCCGAAACAATCCTCATGGAAACCACCAGTAAGCTCCAATTACCAATATACCTGCATGAGTATTTAACATGGTGATGAACGTGGAGTCTTCGAGGGGCACGGTTTATGAAGTTTTGGGGAGCTACATCGACAGCCTCTGTAACTCCATCTACGTGGGGCGGGCGAGAGGAAGCGCCGTGCTGTATCACGACGGTATGTTGTGGCCCCTTACAACCCTTAAGGATCCCCTGCCTTTCCTGGAGGTGTTCTACTCCAGTGGAACCCTTGAGATCACAGGCGCCTGGCACGAGGGGGGTAACCATGCGTTCTTCCTCCGGGCGGCAATATCCAAAATCGAGCTCATGAGGGACGGGAACCTACTGAGGCTCGTTGTGTATCCCCATGGGAAAATGGAGGGGATACGGGGTGCAATCATAGTAACGTTCCAGGCCGGCAGGGGGCTGGAGGAAACGTTTGAAGGGATACTCAGAGAAGAGCGATGCAGTCCGGAAAGGGAAAGGGACGGAGAGATGACGTCCTCCCTAGCGCCTCATCTCCTCCATCAGTGAGACCCTCAATGTCGATCAGAAACCGACGACGTTATCCTATCGGCAAACCGGCGAAGTTCGCCCTTTAACGCCACCACGGAGGATTCTTCGAAGTGAGAGATGTTCGAAAAGCGGGTTAGAACCTCATAAACCTCGGGGTGCTTGCTCCTTAAAAACCCCGTGAGCTCTCCCAGAGGAAGAAGCAGTCCAGTGTCCCGGTACACCAAGTAAGCCCCGAAGGCGTAAAGACCATCCATATACGAACCGTACGCGGCTTCAAAGCGCCCCTCCCCGAGGTAATCGTCTCACCTGTGGAGGTAGAAGAAAAACTTCTCTACCAGTGCCTCTTCCATCCAGTCCACCGGAATGGTTTATAAAGATGGCATTAATAAACCCTTCGAGAGAGATGAATGGGACAACGATAATCTGGGCCGCGGTAATACTCCTGATCATCTACCTATCGTGGAGGGTGGTTGCGCCATTAGTTGGCCCCATATTCTTCGGACTCGTTCTGGCGTATGCTGCTTATCCACTCCATGTCCGACTACGACGTAGGTTTGGGAACCAAGCTTCCGGAGCAATCCTGACGCTGGGGATGCTCTTGGTTGGGGGAGTGCTCACCTTCGAGCTTCTCCTGATGTCCGCAAGGGTTGCGGCCTCGTTTTATCACAGTGTGGAGGACTTCTTCAGGTGGCTTCTCACACAGCCGCTGCCCCAAAACGCCCTGGACTTTATAGGGAACTTCTCAAACCAGCTGATACCGAAACTCGCTGACTACGCATCGTCGTACGCGTTCTCCATCCCCAGGTACTTGATCCAGCTGCTCGTGTTTCTCCTTGTTTTTTATTACGCCCTTGTGTATGCCGACGAGATAAAATCGTACATAACCAGATCCCTCCCCACAGAGAACAGGCGGCTTGGAGAGGAGATACTGTCCAACGTCAACAAGACCCTGAAAGCACTGGTGAGGGTCTGGCTCCTCCTGAACGTAGCAAAGGGCGTACTGATGACCGTGGGCTTCCTGATATTCGGAGTCTCAGACATCTACACCGCTGTAGTTGCGGGATTTCTGACGTTTATATTCAGCTTCGTCCCCCTTTTTGAAGGCTGGATGCTCTGGCTGATAGCGGCGGCATACTTCGCCAAGGAGGGCATGTACCTCCGGGCCGTTGGAATAAGTCTCTACGGTGCCTTCCTAGTCTCACCGATGCCAGATTATACCATAAGACCCGTGTTGGTCGCTAAGGACACAAACCTGGACGAGACCCTCGTCTTCATTGGGATGATCGGGGGGGCCTGGACGATGGGTGTCAAGGGTATCCTAATAGGCCCAATAGTGCTGAACCTGATGCTGACGCTCCTGAAGGAGTGGAAGATGATCATAGGGCAGAAAAGAGGTTCACCCCCGCGGACCGCAGCTCCTTCAGGGCTCTCTCCTCATCCTGAGGGTTGATGCCCTTGATGGCGTCGCAAAGGAGGTACGTCTCGAAGCCGTTCTTAACCGCATCTAGGGCCGTTGCTCTAACGCAGTACTCCGTGGCAACGCCGCAGATGTAGACCCTCTCCACACCTTTCTCCCTCAACACCTCGGCGAGGTTCGTTCCCTCAAAGCCAGAATAGGCTTCTTTATCAGGTTCCGTGGCCTTTGAAATTATCAAGGCGTCCTTAGGCAGTTTCACAACGAACTCCGCTCCCGCCGTCCCCTGAACGCAGTGCCTCGGCCAGGGCCCACCGCGCTCCTTGAAGCTGATATGATCGGGTGGATGCCAGTCCCTCGTTGCGACTATTAACGCACCCCTTCCCCTGAACTCCTCAATATACCGGTTGACCCTTGGGATTATCTTATCTCCCCCCGGAACAGGGAGCGCCCCTCCTGGCATGAAATCCCTCTGCATATCCACGACTATGAGAGCCTCCCCCGGCACATCACCACCCCCGCTGGTCACACGTCCAGCCTATCCTTAAAAGGTGACATATCGACACCTTTGTCCATACCGAGCAGGTAAACTAAAACCTTCTCGTCCAGATCCCCGTAGCGCTCACGCATGGACCTCATCTCTTTGAGGATATCGTCAACCTCCCACCCCAGGGAGCGGGCGACGTGCCTTATCATCGCGTTGAGGAGATCTTCGTTTTCAGCCTCACCCCTCAGAACCTCCTCGTTGACGACCAGAAGACCGTCGCGCTCCTCAAGGAGACCACTACGGAGCCCATTCTCTATAAGTGCCTTGGCCTCCTTTACTCCCATAATACGAAGCTTAAACGCCAATATACCTATGAGCTCGCTCTTGGTGAACTCCTTCGAGCCCTTATAAGTGATGGCACTCTCCAGGGGATGCACGGAATCACCTAACCTTTTTAGGGCACTAGAATAAATAAACCTTGCCCTCGATACCCTCTTAAGTTCCCTGGAGAACTTTCCCCGGTGAGTAAGATGGAGATAAGAACCCACAGCCTGGTATCAAAAAAACTCGTAGGAGAGCCCCTCACGGTCAGAAAGGGCTTTGCGGAGGTCCAACTGCAGACAATGGTGGAGATGGCAGTCGACGAGTACGGACTGGTTCACGGGGGCTTCACCTTCGGCTTAGCCGACTACGCGGCGATGCTGGCTGTGAACGAGCCGACGGTCGTCCTCGGAAAGGCAGAAGTGAAGTTTCTCAAACCCGTGAAGGTCGGTGAAAAGCTGACGGCAAGGGCGGAAGTAGTAGAAGACCGCGGGAAAAAGAAAATTGTGAGGGCTGAGGTCTTCAATAAAGAGAGCGAGAAGGTCTTCGAGGGAACCTTCCACTGCTACGTCCTTGAGAGACACGTGCTCGAACGGTCATCGAGTTTACGGAGGTAATACTCCACAACCTCTCTCTCGATTACGGGAATAAAGGGTATCTTTACGAGGATGCCCTTAACGCCACCTTCCTCGTAGACGAGAAGGGATTCCCTGGAATCTCTAATGAGGATCCCCCTTACGAGGTAGCGTCCGTTGGTGGAGAAGATGGCCCTTGCAGCCGTTTCCATAAAGTCCCCCGGCTCGCCATGGAGGACCTTCGAAATTGGGAGGTAATAGACTTCCCCCAGATTTTCAAGTCGACTCTCGCGGAAGACCTTCCTGGTGATGATGAGGATTTTGGGGTTTATCCCCCTCTCCCTTACCCTCTCAAAGACCCTCCTGAACTTCAGGACAATCGTTGGCTCCATAAAGGTCGCCACGAACTCCTCCTCGGTTTTTTCCGCGAGCTCCTCGGCGCGGTTCACCACGCTCCACTCCCCCTGGAGGTACCACACCGGAAGCCAGTCCTCCCGTCTCTCCCGCTCGTAGCTTTTGAGCATTATTATTGCCTCCTCAGCAGAGCGGATGTATTCGTCCCTGAGCGAGGCTATTACCTTCTCGGGCTCGATGGCCCTGAAGTAAGTGGGATTACCCTCGCTGACGTCAACAAAACCCCTCTCATGGAGCTTCTTTAAGACGTCATAGACCCTCGGCCTTGGAACACCGCTCTCCCTCGCTATCTCACTCGCCTTCGCGGGCCCGATGATTACAAGGGAAGCGTAGACCCTCGCCTCGTACTCCTTTAGGCCGAGCTTCATCAATATCTCAACGAGCTCCTCCACTTTACCACCCCTTCAAAATTTGTAACTCTTTTAGTTACAACATTCTTATATGGATTTCCCCCGAGGACAAACCGGTGATGGAGATGCCTGCCCTCGCGGTTAGGGAACTCAGAAAAAGCTATGGGGACTTCGAGGCCGTCAGGGGGCTCTCCCTTGAGGTTGAGCCTGGGGAGATATTCGGCCTCATCGGGCCGAACGGAGCGGGAAAAACCACGACGATAAAAACGATAATCGGACTTCTAAAGCCTGACTCGGGAGAAATCGAGCTACTTGGAAGGAAGATGCCGAACAAAGGAGTCCTGGCGAAGGTCGGCTACATGCCGCAGGAGCTTGCCCTCTACAGGAACCTGACCGTCGAGGAGAACCTGTGGTTTTACTCCCGACTGTACGGCCTTTCAAGAGAAGAGTTTGAGAAGAGGAAGGAAAGCATACTGAGGTTCGTAGGGCTTGAGAAGTTCAGGAACAGGCTCGTCGGTAAACTCAGCGGAGGGATGCAGAGGAGGGCCTCGCTCGCCTGCGCGCTTATTCACGACCCCG
The DNA here is from genome assembly GCF_026988555.1 of Thermococcus sp. NCBI lineage: Archaea > Methanobacteriati > Methanobacteriota > Thermococci > Thermococcales > Thermococcaceae > Thermococcus > Thermococcus sp. Next base: position 7,501 of record NZ_JALSLB010000034.1, read on the forward strand.
AGTTCCTGATCCTCGACGAGCCGACGGTGGGCGTTGACCCCCAGCTCAGGGCGAGTTTTTGGAGTTACTTCCGCGAGCTGACCAAAGAAGGCGCCTCGATACTCATAACGACGCACTACATGGACGAGGCCGTGAACTGCGACCGCGTGGCAATCATGATGAACGGAAAGGTACTGATCACGGCGCCTCCGGAGCAAATCATTGAGGAGACCGGTTCGGCGACGCTCGAAGAGGCGGTTCTCAAGCTCACGGGGGTGGTCGGATGAACATGGGTAGAATCATAGCGGTGGCGAAGAGAAGCCTGCTGGAGCTGAGACACGATAGAAGGTTAATGAGCTACGCCCTGATAACTCCCATAGTCCTCATGGTCCTCTTTGGCCTTGCCTTCGGAGGCCACGTTCAGGACGTTAAGGTGGTGGTCGTTAACGGTGACGGGAGCTTCGGCTCCGAGTTCGTCAAGAATCTCAACACGAGCACGTTCTCGGTTTCGCACGCTGGGACTCTGGAGGACGCCTTGAATGAATTGAAGGACGGGAAATGCTGGGCGGTAATCTACTTCCCCAGAGACCCTTCGGAAGGGGTGAAGGTTTATCTTGACAGGAGCAACACCTATATAGTCAATGCCATTGTTTCGGGCATCAACGAAGCACTCATGAAAACCCTTGAGGAGAACGGCCTCAAACTGCCCGTCCGCGTCAAGTATACAGCGGTATACGGAAGTAACGCCAAGTTCATGGACACGTTCCTGCCGGGCGTCATGTCGCTTGCAGTGTTCATAATCTCGATGGTTCTTTCACTCCTCTCGTTCATAGGCGAGAGGAACCTCGGAACGCTCGACAGGGCCCTCGCAAGTCCAATGAGTGAGGGCGAAGTTGCCATTGGATACTCCCTGGCCTCTGGCATCATCGGGACCCTCCAAGTGATCATAATGCTCACCATAGCGGTCTTTGGCTTCAGGGTGAACGTTGAGGGCAGTCTCCTCCTGTCCTTTGTCATCGTGGCAATCCTGGCAATCGTCGGCGTCAACCTCGGCATACTCTTCTCCAACATCTCCCAGAACGAGGCTCAGGCGGTGCAGTTCGTCCCAATGGTAATCGTGCCGACGTTCCTGCTCTCGGGCATCTTCTGGCCGGTGGAGGCGATACCAAAGTACCTTCGTCCCTTCTCGTACATCCTCCCCCCGACGTACGCGGTTGATGCCCTCAGGTCTGTTATGGTTCGCGGCTGGGGCCTGGGCAGGATATGGGGTGACGTTGCAATCTTGCTCGGCTTTGGGACACTCTTCCTCGGCCTGGCGGTGCTCAATATGAAGCGCCGCCGCTGAGCCAAATTTTTTTAAGCTTTAATATCGCAGTTCGATATCGATGTCCGATATGAGATACGGGGATTTTCTCACCCTGCACATACTCCACCACGCGAAAGATGGTGTCACAGGCTCGTTCCTGATGAAAGAACTTGAGAGACACGGTTACAGCATCAGCCCTGGAACCATCTACCCCCTCCTCCACGCCCTTGAAAGGGAAAACCTCCTAAAGAGCCACTGGGAGGTAAGGAACGGACGGCGGATGAGGGTTTATGAGATAACTAAACGAGGCTCAAACCGGCTGGAAGAGGGTAAAGAGAGACTGAAAGAACTCTGCCTTGAAGTGCTGGGGGATAAATGATGGAAACTAAAGGAAAAAGTGAAGCCGGAAGAACGGTCTTCGGGATCAGCTGGAACGTCTTTCTGCTGGGTATCATCAGCTTCCTCAACGACATGAGTAGCGAGATGATAAACCCAATAGTGCCGAGCTATCTGATCAGTGTTCTCAGGGAGGGCCAGATGATCAGTGGCTCGGTGATGGGTGCGATAGAGAGCGTGAGTTCCCTCTTTAAGGTGGCCTTTGGCTACGTGAGCGATAAGTTCCGGAAGCGGAAGGCCTTTGTCTTCGCCGGTTACGCCCTCTCAACCCTCGCCAAAGGGGCCTTAGCTTTCACCCGCTACTGGTGGGACTTTCTCGGCCTGCGGGTTCTAGACCGGGTCGGGAAGGGCATAAGAACCGCTCCGGGGGACGCCCTGATAGCGGAGTCAAGCGAGAAGGGGAAGAGCGGCAAGTCATTTGGATTCCACAGAATGATGGACACGCTCGGTGCGGTGGCAGGCCCACTGGTTACCATTGGTCTCCTAGAGCTGTTGAGGAACCTGCCCCCGGGAAAGGCGTACCGCTACATCTTCGCTCTTTCGGCTATTCCGGGTCTTTTGGCACTTGTGGTGGTTCTCCTGTTCATTAAAGACCGGGGTAGAGAGGTCAAAAAGAGGATCAAAGGAATCTCCACCCTAAGAGACAGGAACCTGCAGCTCTTCCTGACGATCGTTGCCATAGGGGCCCTGGGAAGATACAGCTACGCATTCACCCTCTGGAAGGCTGAGGCACTAGGATACACTGTAATCCAAAGCACCGCGTTCTACGCCCTGTTTAACCTTATATACGCGTTCTCGGCCTACCCAATCGGGGCATGCTCCGACGGCTTTGGAAAGAAGAGAATGATAACCCTCGGCTTTGGAGTAGCGGCACTCGCCGCCCTATCCTTCGCCTACGCCCACAGTTTGCCCGCCCTTCTGGCCGCTTTCGTTCTCTACGGCCTTTATGTGGCTATTGAGGACACGGTTCCCAGAGCCTACATGGCGGACCTGGCGAGGGAATACGAGAAGGGAACTATAATCGGGGCATACCACACGATATTCGGGGTCTTCGTCTTCCCCGCATCAGTGATAGCGGGCTGGCTGTGGCAGAGTTATTCACTCACTCACGCGTTCTTGTTCTCGGCGGCAATGAACCTGATCGCCCTGGCCCTGATGGCAACAATCAGGGAATGATTTGTCAAAATGTCAAATAATTTTCCTACATGTCCATATTATTTGTCGAAAAGACTAAAAACCGAGGGGTACATCCCCTCCGGGGATAATATGAAACGAATTCTGGTACTGGGAACGGGGGGCACGATAGCGAGTGCAAAAACTGAGGCGGGTTACAAGGCCACCCTAAGGGTAGAAAAGGTACTGAAAATGGCGGGAGTGGAGAGACAGGACGGATTCAGGGTTGATGCAAGAGACATCCTGAATCTAGACAGCACCCTCATCCAGCCCGAGGACTGGACCGTTATTGCAAAAGAGGTCTATAACGCCCTTTCCGACTACGATGGAATCGTGATAACACATGGGACAGACACACTTGCGTACACGGCCTCAGCCCTGAGTTTCATGGTTAGAAACGTGAACAAACCCGTTATTCTTACTGGCTCAATGCTCCCCATAACCGAACCCGGAAGCGATGCCCCCCGGAACATTAGGACAGCGATACGCTTTGCCGTTGAGGATGCACCTGGAGTTTACATAGCCTTCATGGACAAGATCATGCTGGGCGTCAGGGCGTCGAAGGTCCATTCCTTTGGGCTGAATGCATTCCAAAGCATCAACTACCCCGATATTGCGTATGTGAAGGGTAATGAAGTTATATACCGGCACCGCCCACCGACGAGGGCCCCCTCGGAGCCTCTGATGGATACCGCCATAGACCCGGATGTGGTGCACGTAAGGCTGACCCCCGGTCTTGACCCTGAGGTCCTGCTGGCAATCTCAGAAAGAGCTCACGGCATAATCATAGAAGGATACGGGGTGGGAGGGATCCCATACCGCGGACGGAACCCGCTGAAAGCCGTTGTTAGGATAGCCAGGGAGAAACCAATTGTAATGACCACCCAAGCCCTTTATGGAGGAGTTGACCTCACCCGCTACGAGGTAGGAAGGAAGGCCCTCAATGCAGGTGTTATCCCCGCCGGAGACATGACGAAGGAAGCCGCCCTGGTCAAGCTCATGTGGGCACTCGGACACACCGAGGATGTGGATGAAGTCAGGAACGTCATGCTGAGGAACTACGTCGAGGAAATAAGTCCCGCCTCAGGACATCTTCAGGAGCGCGATGAACGCAATCGCCAAGAGGATCAGGATCAGGGCTGAGAACAGGGACAGGCCCGCTCGGAGTATCACGGACATCTCCAGTAGGAAGGCCCCGACCAGTGCACCCAGAATCCCCCTCGTGATAATCGAGTCTCTTCTGGCCAAGTATCCCCGGAAGGCAGCCGCCGCCCCGATCAGCACCAGAAACAGGGCCGTGAAGGATAGAATAGAATAAAAGGGCATCACAGCATCACCGGTTCAGGCTCCAAGTTTCTTCAGCTCCTCGGCCCCAAGCATGAGGGGTCTGTCGGCCTCAATAACGTAGCTCAGCTCCCACCGAACTTCACCACGATTCATGGCTCTGGCGAACCGTATGGCAACTTCCCTGGCTTCCTTAACGCTGGAAGCCTCCACAACACGCCTCACGTACCATTTCATATCACTGTAACGAAGCTGGAACTCAGCCATGTACACGGGCATCACCGAAGATAATTTGGGGGAAAGTATAAAAACTCATCTCTCCTCAGCGAGGTAGGCATCCCCCTCTTTAACGGCCTCAAAAACCTTCCCACCTTCCTTTGTGCGGAGCTCAACGAACACTGCACTGGGCTCGTGAGTGATCTCTTCCTCAACTACCCGCTCGCTCATCACCTGGATGAAGGCGTTTCCAAGCCTCTCAAACTCAAAGACGACAGCACCGTCCTCCCAGTGGTATCCCCTGTAAGAAACGCCACCCATCCTAAAAACAACCACAAGTCTGATCTTCATGACCATTTCCTCCAAAATCGCTGTTGGTTAATATTCTCCCGGACGTTTAAAAAGGTTGGGAAGGGTTCAAGTCCCTCGGGCACCCCTCAGTTTAACGACCTGCTTCGCGAACTCCTCAAGAACCTCCTTCCTCATGCCCTCGAAGAACTTTATCGAGCCCGCGTAGCTGTGGCCGCCGCCCTCTATGCCCGCGCTCGGCAGGGCCTCCTGAAGCTTTGGGATTATCTCGTTCAGGTCGAAATTGTAAGCCGCCATCCCGTCGGCGGCTCTCACAACCGCGAAGTCCGGGCCGTAAGCTAAGGTCAGTATCGGCGCGTCCTCGCCGTACTTCTCCTTGAAGTGGTCGTGTATCAGGCCGGAGAGCTTGCCGGGGCTCGGATAGGAGAACTTCGGGGCGAAGAGCTCGATGTCTATCGTGTTGAACCTTATCCCGTTCGGCAGGACGACGCTCTTGACGTGGGGCAGGGAAGCTTTCAAAGCCTTCTCCTGCTTCTCCTTTACTTCAGGATAGATCGCGTTTATCAGCTCCCTGTGTCTCTGGAGGTTGCCCGTGAGGAGGAGAATCTCGTCTATTACGCCGTGACCGTCCATGAACTTCCAGAAGTAGGCCTCGTGGTCTATCACCTCGGCTATCTTCCTGAGGTCCTCCTCGTCGAGGCCCTTGGCCTTCTTCGCTATCTCAAGGTACCCGTAGAACTCCGGGGCCTTGCTCCTGTCGCCGGTTCCAGCTATCGCAGGGAGGTGCTTTATCCTGTCCTCAACATCGGGATTGATGAAGCGCGCCACCTCCGTTGCCAGCATCCCGGCGGTGAGCTCGTAGTAGCCGCGCTTTATGTGATGGGGATTGACGTGGACGTCAACATAGTCGTCCACCTTTGCCCTGTCCTCGCTCACCCATTCACGCGGGTCATGGTGGTCTATCACAACTATCGGAACACCGTAGGCCCTTATGCGCTTGTAGGCTGGAATGTCCTCGCTCGTCCCACCGTTGTCAACGATAACCAAAAGCGGAAGCGGATCGCCGAACTTCTCGTGGTCCTCGACCATGAAGATTATGTCCTTGAGGACATCTTCCAGTTCGTAGAAAGGAGCTCTGCTAGGTCTGCGCTTGAAGAGCTTCCACCTGGCACTTGAATCAGGTGATATCTGCTCAATTAGGGGCACTATAGCATACTCAAGGGCCAAGCCGGAGGTGTAGCCGTCTGCATCCGAGTGATGCCTCAGGAGGATGGGTCTACCCTCGTAGATGGCACGCCTTATAACGAAGGCCGCCTTCATTATTTTCGGCTTGAGGGCCTCAAGAACCTCACTCTCCACCAGGAAGCCGACGTCCTGAGGCTGCGCCTTCTTATCCAGCTCCGATTCTATCCTCTTCTTTACCTCCGCGGCCTCCGGACCCCAGAGACGGGCCATATCGCTGACCTCTATCTGTATCTCACCCGCGTGGAAGGAGACCTTTCCAACGACCTCTACAACATCCCCGACGTTGATGCTCGGATAAGAACGCACGCCGGGGGTCTCAAAGGCGGCCGCCCACGTTATCCCCGTCCCGTCGGTCAACGTGAAGACCGTTGGCCCGCCGGTGACCTGTATCTGCGTCACCTCCCCCCTGAGCCTCACGGTTTTGCCCGCCATATCCCTGCTGAGTTCTCCGAGGGGAGTAACGGGCAGTTCCTTTCTGACTGTTACCTCCCGGTAGTTCTTGAGGGCGGACTCTATTAGGTCCACCTCACGCTTGTCAGGTCTCACGTCCAGAACCTGAACAAGTATGGAACCGCCGACCTTGTAATCCCGCCCTCCCAAAAGGTCTTTTCGTTTTATAAGACCTGTGACATGGGGGTTAAGCCTGACGATGACTCCAAACCGTTCAACGCGATCGATCGTGCCCCTGTAAACGTTCCCAACATCAACGTCCTCGTAATCACAGGTTTTATCCAGGATGTAAACAACCTTATACCTCCTCATACAGTCCAGGCAGACCCAGGTTGTTTCCATACCCGGTTCCCAAGGGGCCTTTACCTTACCACAGATGTCGCAGGCAAGGACCCTGCCCGTCCCCCCACAGGTGGGGCACGTATCGTAAACCGGGACCGTCCCCTTCCCGTGGCACTCCGGACAGGGTATCTCATCAACCTCTTCATCTACCCCAAGGTAATCAAGATTCCTGTAACCCTTAAGCTGTTTGTCCAGTTTAAAATCCACAGGAACGTAACCCCATCCGTTGCAGACGGGACACTCTTTCTCGCCAACCTTGACCTTACCGGTGCCACCGCACTCGGGACAATCTTTCACGACCATCTTTAACACCTCTCCCTCGCTACCCCAATAAGTCCCAGCCGGCTTATAACCCTTAGCATTAACAGAGCCGTGAAACCTATAGAGAAATGAACCAAAAAATTATTAATAAAAATCGGGCATTACTACCATCTTAAATCAACCCGTACTCGGTATTCTGGGGCGGTATAAGCTCCAGAGAATGCTCAAATCAGAAGGTGGCTGAGTCTATCAGTAAAATCAGGGGGTAAAATTAAAGCTGAATTAAATCTCGCTCATGAACTTATCGACGGCTTTTCTGGTTTCTACGTGGGTCTTTCCGGCCAGGATGATGACCTTGTATTCAGGGTTCTTGGGGTTATTGAGAACCTCGACCACGTAGCCGTTGGTCTCTATCCTGGACTTTATGGCATCTATTCTGCTCTTACCGTAGATCGCTTCGAGAACGTTCCACGCCTTGTTGCTGACCCACCCACCAACTATGATGACGTTTTTATTGGAGGGCAGATCCGTGAGCTGGGTATCGTTGATTATAAGGTCGTAAACGTTGTCCGTGGCGACCACCCTGGGCGCGGTTATCGACACCGTCTTTGTTACAGGATGCACCTGAACGAAGCGGTAACCCTCAACGCCTATGATTGCACCATTTGAATCCCTCTTAAAGACTGGCTGCACCTCAAGGTTCCAGTCGGTGGGGATGCTGAGGCTCTCTCCAGCGGAAACAAGCACCGGCGGGAACTTGGGATCGCTTGAGTTAACATGAAGGTACAGTGTGAAGAGCTTGTCCGCGGGGTCTATATCCCACACCCACTGACCGTGGTACACGTCACCATCCGCGTAGGTCCTGGCCTTGGCGTAATAGTCGTAATCGTAGAGTATGACCAGGTTGCCCCCTATGCCAACGAAGAAGTCCGTCGGATGGAACAGGAAGACCTCCCTGGCCCCCGAGCGCAGAAGCTCGTCGATCCTTCCACTGGGGTAGGCAGAGTACTCCTCAAAGTCCTGGTTCCCTGTAGAATCAACGTACATTACGTAGTAATAACCCTTCGTCATAGTCTTGTGCTTTGATGTTCCGCTGGGGTAGGTTAGGTAGATGAGCATCTCATTGGCATCCTGGTTGACATCATCAAAGCGGAGCGTCCAGTTGCCAACCGAGAGGGAGCTCCCAACGGGTGTTGAGTTGCTCTCGTTGCTCGTGGAGTAGAAGTACATGACGTCCCTTCCATTAACCTTGGTCGTGACGATCTTGTAGTTGCCCCCGACCTTCAGAGGGGTGGTGTTCTCGTTGAACACTATCTCAACGCTTCTGTCTAAAAAAGTCGCCATGGCGTTTGTCTCGTTGAAGTAAACACGGGAAAGGTTGAGTGCAACTACCACGGCATGACCAACGGGCTGATCGCTCACGTTGAGATCCAGGTCCGGCATGTCCCGGGGGTTGAGGTAATAGGTCTGGTTGTTGTCGGGTATCAGGACGCTGTGGTACTCCACGGGGATGGTTACCGTGGTCGTGTACGTGCCTTCGGTTATGCCCTTGAGAACGAGAAAAGCCCCTAAACGGGAGCCGCTGATGGCGTCTTCGCCTATGTGGAGTGGCACCCCGTTAACTATCTTCGTGGTGGGCAGGACTATCACAGTATTGGCAGAATTTACTGAGAGGGAGGCCTCAACGGGCACTAAGAAAGAAGCCACAATCAAGAAGGACGCTATCCAGGCCAGAGCTTTTTTCATCTTTCTTCACCGGATTAAAGTGGGTCTCAAGGTTTATAACTTTTCCCGGCTAGTATAACCCGCAATGATGAGTGAATCCAATACTGACGGGATGATGAACCCCGAACCTGAGCAGAACTGGGAGGAAGAACCGGTCGAAGAAAGGCTCGCCGAGATATACCGCGGGCTGAAAGAGCTAAAAGAAGAGGTTGAAGAGGAGCGGGCTCCCGATAAACTCGGTTGGGATGATATAGCCCAGGAGATAGTGGGAGCGGTCACCTTTGCCCTCCCCTTCATCTTCGCCGGAGAGCTCTGGGAGGTCGCGAAGAAGGTTTCCATAGAGCGCTCACTGACGATACTCGCCATGACGTTCGTCCTCGCCTACCTCCTGATAGCGAAGAGCCACATCGGAAATCTCAAGAAAGAAGAGGTGCTTCACATCCCCAAAAGGCTTCTCACGATTACGACCATCTCGTACGTCATTTCAGCGGTTCTCATCTACCTCTACGATATAAACCGTGTGGCCGGGTTCGACCTTTCGGGCTACCTCAACGCAACTATCCTTATAAGCACCTTCGCCGTCATCGGTGCGACAGCTGTTGACATGGTGAAGTGAATGGAGATCATTACAGGAGAGGAGTTCGAAGCCTTTGCTGACGAGCTGACGATTCTCTTCCCCGAGTACAGAAAAAGCCGTGAGGAGCTCCTAGAGTTTATCAACAGACTCAGAGGGGACGAGAGGATAGTCACCTCCAGCCTGGAGCTGATAGACCTGATAACGGGACGGTTCAGGAGAGACCCTGAGAACGTCCTCAGATACTCTGACACGGGGAGGACACTCACCCTGAAAGAAATCTATGAACTGAGGAAGTACCTGGATTTCGACGTCAGGGGCGGTTTCAGTGGAGGAGATGCGCCAGTGTCGGTTCTTTTTGTGGAGGGCAAGACCGATGCGAAGTTCTTCAAGGGCGTGTTTAAAAAGCTCTTCGAGTTCAAGGAGAGCCGGAACGCCCCCAGGAATCTGAAGTTCATCGAACGCGTCTTTGAGAGGGATAACTTCGACCTCATGAGGAGGGGAGACGTTTACCTGGCAATAATACCCAGTGAAGGCAACTCCGGGGTTATACGGAACCTAGGAAACTTCCTC
>NZ_JALSLB010000035.1 GCF_026988555.1 Thermococcus sp.
CGTTAGATATAGGTTGCAATAAGACTCTAGGAGAATTGAAACATAGTACATCTCTTAGTGTATAACTTGCCATCTTGCTGTTGCAATAAGACTCTAGGAGAATTGAAACCTAAATAAGGCAGGTAAATAAATCAGTAGGTCGGAGCGTTGCAATAAGACTCTAGGAGAATTGAAACAAGTAGGAAAAATGATGAAGGCTGTCTCAGCGGACGATGGTTGCAATAAGACTCTAGGAGAATTGAAACAACTACTATATGTTTAAGGGGGGGTTGAGTATTGACAGTTGCAATAAGACTCTAGGAGAATTGAAACCTCAACACTGATAATTCTGCTATGAACCAAGGTGGCGGTTGCAATAAGACTCTAGGAGAATTGAAACGTCTTCGAGTTTTATGAGTGGAGGGTAGAAGATTAGGGGTTGCAATAAGACTCTAGGAGAATTGAAACTATTACGAGCTATACAAGCTAAAGGTATGGGCAAAAAGGTTGCAATAAGACTCTAGGAGAATTGAAACGCAACTCATGTCCGATTACAAGAGCTCCCCGAAGAGCAGATCTTCCTTTCTTCCGCCGGCCTTTTGAAAGACCCTCTCGGCCCATCCTATCCTGCCAACTTCTCCCGGTGAGTGGGCATCACTTGCGAAGGTTAGCTTTATCCCGCGCCGGATGCACTCCCTCACGAAGCCGGGGTCAGGAACCTTATAGCGGGAGCTTATCTCAAAGGCCTTTCCATTTGCCTCCGCTATGTTTAAAACTTCATCTATGCACGCCTGATGGGGAAACCCAACGTACGGGAAACTCGCCCCAAAATGGCCGATTACATCAACGTTCTCATCGAGCAGTGCCAGCTTCACCAGTTCCAGGTATTCCTCGGGGGTCTTCACCCATGTGTGGACGCTGGCTATAACGTAATCCAGTTTTTCCGCCTGCCAGTCGGCGATATCCGGGCCGTTTTCTACTATGTTGGTCTCTACCCCAACGAGAAGTACGAGGGGGACATCATTGAAGGCCATCTTTATCTCGCGCACGTAGGTGTTGAAGGCCCGCGGCGGTAGGTAGTGGATGTGGTCGCTTATTCCAAGTACCTCAAGGCCAGCGGCAACCGCGTTCTCAAGGTTTTCCCACATCGAACCCCTCCCATCGGAGTAAGTCGTGTGGGTGTGCACGTCATGTGGAAACGCAAGCTTCATTTCAATCCTCACAGGATAGCCGCACGTTGCTTTAAACCTTTTCAGGCCGTTGAAGGCGGAGCAATGGACAAAATATCCAACGTCAAACTCAAACTTGAGGTTTGACAAACCTTTAAATACTTCTCAGGTTAAGAGTGGACGGTGGTGAAGATGGTCGAACGCTCAAAGGTTAGGGTTCTCATCGCTAAACCGGGACTCGACGGTCACGATAGGGGGGCCAAGGTCATAGCAAGGGCCCTTCGTGATGCGGGCTTCGAGGTCATATACACGGGGATAAGGCAGACACCGGAGCAGATAGTAGAGAGCGTCATCCAGGAGGACGTTGACGTCCTAGGCATAAGCATTCTGTCGGGTGCCCACATGGTCCTCATCCCGAAGATACTCCGGCTCCTTGAGGAGAGGGATCTAAAACCGAACGAGGACGTACTCATTACCGCTGGGGGGATAATCCCTCCTGACGATGCAAAGAAACTTGAGGAACTAGGCGTTGGACGGGTCTTTGGACCGGGTAGCCCGATAAGCGAGATCGTCGAGTTCATAGACGAAAACGTGAGGAGACTTAAGAAGTTCTCGGACTGAGCCAACCTTTATAATCCTTATTTGGATAGGTTGTCCAAGTGGTGGGAATGATAGAAGACCTGATCGAACGTATGCTGAGGGGCGATAGGCGCGCCACCGCCAGGTTGATAACCCTCGTCGAGAACGATGAGGAGAAGGCCAGAGAAATCGTCAAGAAGATCTACCCCCACACCGGAAAAGCGTACATAATCGGCATCACGGGGCCTCCAGGTGCAGGGAAATCCACCCTTCTAGACAAGCTCATCCACGTTGCAAGGGAGGAAGGCAAAATCGTCGGCGTTATAGCAATCGACCCGACATCACCCTTCACCGGTGGGGCCCTCCTCGGGGACCGAATAAGGATGCAGAGACACTCCACAGACCCCGGTGTGTTCATAAGGAGCATGGCAACGCGTGGTTCTCTCGGTGGCCTTGCCAAGGCTACCAGCGATGCGATAAAGGTTCTGGACGCGTACGGTTGCGATCTCATCTTCGTTGAGACCGTGGGGGTCGGCCAGATAGAGGTGGACGTTATAAAGACCGCCGATACCGTGGTTCTTGTGACAGTCCCTGGGCTGGGGGACGATATACAGGCCATAAAAGCCGGACTCATGGAGATAGCGGACATCTTCGTTATCAACAAAGCCGACAAGGAGGGGGCTGACGCGACGTATTTCGAGCTCAACATGATGCTGGACCTTGAGAAAGAGCGCTGGGAGAGGCGCGGTTGGAGGCCGCCGATAGTGGAGTCTGTGGCGACAACCATGAGGGGAATCCGGGAGCTCTGGAACGTGATCAACGAGCACAGAAGGTTCCTTGAGAAAAGCGGGGAAATCCAGAGAAAGAGAACCTTCCGGGCCGCGGAGGAAATCAAGGCCATAATATCTGGAAAGATAGCGCAGATAATCAGCGAGCGGTTGGATGAAGAGGAGGTCTCGGAGCTGATAGGTAAAATAGTGGGGCGGGAGATGGATCCCTACTCTGCCGCGGATATGATACTTGAGAAAACCCTGGGGGTGAAAGTATGATAAAGAAGATTGACCACGTTGGTATTGCCGTTAAAAACCTTGAGGAAGCCATGAAGGTCTGGGAAGGCCTCGGATTGAAGGTTGATGAGGTGGAGGAGGTACCGGACCAGAAGGTCAGGACCGCGATAATACACGTTGGCGAGAGCAGGATTGAGCTCTTGGAACCAACGGCTGAGGACTCGCCGATCGCTAGGTTCATAGCCAAGCGCGGTGAGGGAATCCACCACATAGCCCTCGGCGTGGGAAACATTGAGGAGCACCTCAACAAACTCAAGGAGTCCGGTTACAGGCTCATTGACGAGAAACCGCGCGTGGGTGCTGGCGGCGCAAGGATAGCCTTCGTTCACCCCAAAGCGGTTACGGGGGTTCTGCTCGAACTCTGTGAGAGAGGATCCGAGTGAAAGGGCCCTTAAAACTCTATGTTTTATATTGATTTTCAATTTTTAGTGGGTTCGTCGAACACTTGCAAGCTCCTTCTAATATTGGGGGGTAAAGTTTATAAATTGAATGGACACAGCCACTATTGTCCAACTCAATGTTAAGTCCATGAAAATTAGTGTTACGTGATGTGTATGTTGCTCCGGAGAAGGAGTGCAAATAAAAACAGCGTCGTTGTAGATTATAGAAATCTGCACAGCCTGCTCTACAAAAGGCCGGAGAGACGGAAGGTTCTAATAACGAGGAGGCCCCCGGCAGAAGTCACCGGGAGGAACGTATACCCAATATGGATAACCAAGATAGAGCACCCTGGAGGCATTGACCCATCGCGCCTTCATGTGCTGGAGCAGATGGTGTGGGACCAGATGGAGATGAACGGCGAGATCGACGTTATCGTGGATGCCATCGAGTACCTCATGATGGAGCATGGCGTTGAACAGACGCTCCGTTTTGTGAGCAGGCTCCGGGATATGGCAATGGTTATGAACTCAAACCTCTACGTGACGGTAGGCGGTGGTATTGACGAGAGAACACTTGCCCTTCTCAGGAGGCTCGTTGAATAAACGACCCAATGTTGCGAACCGAAGCAACTGACCAAGAGGGTAAACTTATATAACCATCCACGTCATCTCTCATTTTAGGTGTAGGGCATGCCGTACATTGAAAAGATTGAAATGAAGGGTTTCAAATCCTACGGTAACCGAAAAGTTGTCGTTCCAGTTTCTAAGGGTTTTACTGCCATAGTTGGGGCCAACGGTAGCGGGAAAAGCAACATAGGGGATGCGGTTCTATTTGTCCTTGGGGGCCTTTCGGCCAAGGCGATGCGCGCAACAAGGATAAGCGATCTAATCTTCGCCGGGACGAAAAACGAACCGGCGGCAAAGTACGCCGAAGTTGCGATGTATTTCAACAACGCCGATAGAGGCTTTCCTCTGGACGAGGATGAGGTCGTCATCAAACGCCGCGTCTATCCTGACGGAAGGAGTGCGTACTGGCTGAACGGAAAGAGGACCAGCAGGAGCGATATCCTAGATATACTAAGCGCCGCCATGATCTCCCCCGAGGGATACAACCTCGTTCTTCAAGGAGACATCACCAAGTTCATCAAAATGAGCCCCACGGAGAGGAGGATGATAATAGACGAGATCTCCGGGATCGCGGAGTACGATGCTAAGAAAGAGAAGGCCCTAAACGAGCTAAAGCAGGCTGAGGAGAACCTCGCCCGTGTTGACCTCTTAATAAAGGAGGTGAAGGGCCAGCTGGATAAACTGGAGAAAGAGCGCAACGATGCGCTCAGGTACCTCGACCTCAAGGAGCGCCTTGAAAAGGCCAGAGTAACACTGCTGCTGGGTGAGATCCAGGCCCTTGAACGCCTCATAAATGAGAGCACGGAGAGGGATACGAGTATCAAAGCCGAGATGGATGCTATAGAGGAGCGCCTCAAAGAGGTCGCCAAGGAGATAGTCTCCAGAGAAAAGGAGCTGAATTCCATTGAAAGGGAGCTGGAAGAGAAGAGCGAGGACGGCATCCTGGAGGTGACGCGGAAGATCAGCGAGGTTCAATCAAAGATAGAACTCGCCAAGAAGAACATTGAAAATGCGGAGAGGGAGATTGAAGACAGTCAAATCCGGCTGGCAAAGGCTAAGGAGGAACTCAAACGGGTCTCCTCCGAGATAGAGAAAAGCAAGAGTGCGATTCAGCGATGGGCAAAGAGGCGTGAGAAGCTCAAAGCCGAGATAAAGGAGAAAGAAGTAGTCAAAAACGAGCTCGTCATTAAACTGGGGGAAATAGACAAGAGCTTCGCCGTGGCTAAGGAGGAATTCGACAAGGTGGTCGATGAACTTGAGGAAGCCAAGAAATCCATGTACATGAAGGAAGGGGATGTCAAAAAGTTCGAGGACGAGATAGAACGGCTGAAAACCAGGATAGCCCAGAACAAAGCGAAAAGGGTTGCCCTAAAATCAAAGATCGAGGAACTGAAAAAGTCCCTGGATGAAAAGCGCTCCCAGCTTGGTGAGCTGGAAAGCAGGATGGATGGGGCGGAGACAAGACTGCGGAAAGCGGAAAAAGAACTGGAAGAGAAGAGGAGAAGGTTGAACAGGGTAACGGGAGAGCTTTCCAAAGCCCGGGAGGAACTGATAAAAGCGGAGGCCCAGAGGGAAGTGAGGGGCAACAGGGCCATCGAGTTCCTGAGGAACCAGAAGCTTCCCGGAGTGTACGGCCCCCTCGGAGAGCTCATAAAGGTCGGCGACGAAAGCTACACCCTGGCGGTTGAAATTGCCCTCGGTGGACACTACGATAATATCGTCGTTGAGGACGACCGGGTGGCCGAGAAGGCCATCAAACTCCTGAAGGAAAAGAAACTCGGAAGACTCACATTCCTTCCACTTAATAAGATAAAACCACGCTCCCTTAGAGAGAGACCCCAGCTCGGTGTTCCAGCTATGGACGTTATCCAGTACGACCCCGGATTCAAGAACGCCGTTGCGTACGCCCTGGGGGACACGCTCATAGTCTCGGACATGGACGAGGCAAGAACCGTGGGGATAGGGAAGGTTAGGATGGTCACGCTCGGCGGCGAACTCCTCGAAAAAAGCGGTGCAATAACCGGAGGCCACTACCGGCGGAAGGGCAGGATGGGAGTGGACACTTCTGAACTGAGGAAAAAAGTGGAGTCGGTGGAGAGGGAGAGGGAGGCGCTGGAATCCTCGGTGAATGCCCTCTCGGTCGAGATAAAGGGACTTCAGAATGACCTCTTTGAGATGAGGATGAGAAAAAGCAATCTGACAAAGGACCTCCAGATCCTGCAGGGCGAATTAGAGAGGGTCCTCGCCGAAGATGGGGCCACTCAAGAGGATACGGAAGAGAGTGAAGCGCTTATCAAGTCCTACGAGGAGAAAATCCATGAAATTAAGGGTGAGATCGCCAAGCTCAGAGGAAGGATAGAGCGGCTTGAGAGGAAGAAGACCAAACTTAAGAAAGCCCTTGAAAACCCCGAGGCCAGGGAGCTGAACGCTAAAATACGCGAGGTAGAAGCAGAAATAAGCAAACTGAAGGAAGAGCTGGGCAAAGTAGAGAGCAAACTCGAGAGTCTAGATGCGAGAATAAACGAGGAGCTCCTTCCGAGAAAGGCCGACCTCGAGGAGGAAATCGAGGGACTAGTAAACAGGATAAATGCGCTCAACGCGAACATCAAGGAGAGCGAGAACGCCATTGCTGGGTACGAGAAAGAGCTTGAGGACCTTAAGAGGGCGGAAGAAAACGTCAAAGACGAACTCAAAGAGTTAAGGGAACGGCGGGAGAGGCTGAAGAACGAGGTGACCGAGCTCCGCGCCGAAAAGGAGAATGTCTCCAGCAAACTCCAGAACCTCAGGATAGAGGCCAACACCCTTAAGATACGCCTTGCCCAGTACAATGCAGCTCTGGAGGAGAGGAGAGGAGAGCTTAAACACTTCGAAACGTCCCTGGTACGGTCCATCAAAGAGGTACCGTTTGAGCTTGAAGGCCTCAAAGATGAGATAGAACACATGGAGGAGGAGATAAAGGCCCTCGAACCCGTGAACATGAAAGCCATTGAGGACTTTGAAGTCGTGGAGCGCAGGTATATGGAGCTCAAGAGCAAACGTGAGCAGGTTGAGGCCGAGAAAGAAAGCATAGAAGAGTTTATAGGGGAGATTGAGGGCCAGAAGCGGCACGTTTTCATGCAGACGCTGAACGAGATAGCAAAGAACTTCTCAGAGCTTTTTGCAAAGCTATCACCTGGAGGAAGCGCAAGGCTCGTCCTGGAGAACCCTGACGATCCTTTCGCGGGCGGCCTTGAAGTTGAAGCGAGACCCGCAGGGAAGGATGTCAAAAGGATAGAGGCGATGAGCGGTGGAGAGAAAGCCCTGACTGCACTGGCCTTTGTGTTCGCAATCCAGCATTACAGGCCCGCACCGTTCTACCTGTTCGACGAGATAGACGCGCACCTTGACGATGCCAACGTTAAACGCGTTGCCGACCTCATCAAGGAGTCGGCGAAGTCCAGCCAGTTCATAGTCATGACCCTCAGGGACGTCATGATGGCCAACGCCGAGAGGATAATAGGGGTCTCGATGCAAAACGGGGTTTCAAGGGTGGTATCGCTGAGCCTCGAAAAGGCTATGAAGTACCTGGAGAAGGCCAGGGCAAAGAGCGAGGCCGAACACGAGGAGATGTTTGGTCACCTGGCCGGATGAGGTGGTGAAGGTGGAGGCACGCGTTGAGGGGGAGGTAACCCCCATCGATATTCTCCTTCAGCTGGTGACCCTGGGAAAGATCGACCCGTGGAACATAGACATAGTTGACCTGACGGAGAAGTACATACAGCGGCTAAGGGAGATGAAGGAGCTCGACCTCAGAGTCTCGGCCAGGGCCATTTTAGCCGCTTCCGTTCTAGTAAGGATGAAGAGTGAGGCCCTCCTGTACGAGGACGAGCGTGAGGAAGAGGAGACCGAATCTGAGAGGATTCACGTGGACGTTGAACCCCTAACCCCTCCCCTGCGCCGTGTTGAACGCTACTACACGTTTGATGACCTTCTTGAGGCCCTTATGGATGCACTGGAGGAAGCGGAACGTAAAAAACCGCGGGCGAGGAAGCGGGAGAACATAGAAGAGAAGATCTTCGTAGTCGACGATTTCAGGGTCGACATCGAGAAACACGTTAACAGACTGTACGAGGTAGTCAGGAACGTTTACAGGGAGAAGGGGGAAAAGATAGAATTCTGGGAGCTGGTCTTCGACCCGACCCCCAAGATCGTTGCAAGGACTTTCCTCTATCTGCTGTTCCTGTCCAACATGGGCAGGGTGAAGCTCATTCAAGAGGAACCCTTTGGAGACATCTACATAGTCCCACTGGAGCGGGACCTCAAAGCGAGTTCCTGATGCAGGGGACAGCGGTGCCTCCGGATCAATCCCACCCGCCGGTTCAGCGGCGAATTTATAAACTTCCTTATCAAAAATGGTCATATGTATCTGCGCAGAGACCTCGTTCAGCCCAGGGTTTACCAAGAGGTAATCTATGCACGGTGCAAGGAGAGAAACTGTCTGGTTGTCCTCCCCACGGGGCTCGGGAAGACCTTAGTGGCCATGCTCATAGCGGACTACCGGCTTGAAAAGTACGGGGGTAAAGTCCTCGTGCTCGCCCCCACAAAGCCCTTAGCCATTCAGCACGAGAAGAACTTCAGAAAACTCTTCAACATCCCAACCGAAAGGATAAACGTCCTTACAGGGGAGCTTCCACCCAAAGGGCGGCAGAAGGTCTGGGAGGAGAGCACCATAATAACCGCAACACCTCAAACGATCGAGAACGATATCATAACCGGTAGGATATCGCTCGAGGACGTCGTTCTTCTGGTGATAGACGAGGCCCATCGCGCGGTTGGAAGCTATTCCTACGTATTCATTGCCGGGGAGTACCGCAAGAGCGCAAAGCATCCCCGTATACTGGCCCTAACTGCCTCTCCCGGAAGCAATGAGGAGAGGATAATGGAAGTTGTGAAGAACCTCAGTATAGAACACGTCGAGTTTAGAAGCGAGAGTTCGCCCGATGTAAAACCTTACGTTCAGAAGGTCGAGTTTGAGTGGCTTAAAGTCGACCTGCCCCCGATATACAAGGAGGTCCGCTCACTTCTCCGTGATATGCTGAAAGAAAGTCTCAAACCGCTCGCGCAGTTCAAGTTCGTGAGCACGTACTCACCGGACATATCTAAAAGGGAGATACTGGAGGCTGGAAGGAGAATCAACGCGGAGGTTGCAAAAGGCAACTACGCTACAGGACATCTGATGCTCCATCAGACAAAGGCGATAAAACTCCAGCACGCAATCGAACTGCTTGAGACGCAGGGGCTCACCGCACTGAGGTCGTACCTGAAAAAGCTCAGGGAGGACAGGAGAACTAAATCAAGCCGGGAGCTCATGGGAGATTCCCGTATGCGGAAGGTGACGTACCTGCTGGTTCAGGCCAAGGAGAGTGGTGTGGACCATCCAAAGATGGAAAAGCTCAAAGAATTGTTGAAGGAGCAATTAAAAGAGAAACCCTCCTCCAAGATCATAGTGTTCACCAACTACCGTGACACCGGGAGGAAGATAGTCGAGGAGCTCAGAGAGATGGGGATCAGTGCGGAGCGCTTCATAGGGCAGGCCAGCAAATCGAACGACAGGGGCATGAGTCAAAAACAGCAGAGAGAAACCTTAGAACGCTTCTCCCGGGGTGGGTTCAACGTCCTGGTGGCAACGAGCGTGGGGGAGGAGGGCCTCGACGTACCCGAGGTTGACCTCGTCGTGTTCTACGAACCCGTTCCCTCCGCTATAAGAAGCATCCAGCGGCGTGGAAGAACCGGAAGGCACAGGCCCGGAAGGGTCGTTGTGCTGATGGCCCGGGGGACGAGGGACGAGGCCTACTACTGGAGCGCCAGAAGAAAAGAAAAGATTATGTTCGACGTCCTAAAGAGGGTGGGGGAGATGGTTAAGAAGGAGAAGCAGGCCTCCCTTGAGGCCTTCGTTAAAGGTCGATCCACGAGGGAGTTGGGGGCCCGCAAAGGTCCATCCAAACGCACCGCCCAGGAGCCTCCAGTAAAGCCGGTTTTCGTGAGGAAACAGAAGGGAATCGTTGTCTACGTGGACTCACGCGAGCTGAGGAGCGGCGTTCCAAAGTACCTCAGGGAGCTGGGGGCCGAAGTTGAGGTAAGAACGCTTGACATTGCGGATTATGTTGTGAGCGAGGACATCGGGATAGAAAGGAAGAGCGCTAACGACTTCATCCAGTCGATAATAGACGGTCGGCTCTTTGAACAGGCTGGGAGACTGAAAGAAGCCTATGAGAAACCCCTCATCATAATGGAGGGAAGTCCCTACGGAATACGAAACATTCACCCCAACGCAATACGCGGGGCAATAGCCGCCGTTACCCTTGATTGGGGCCTGCCAATTCTGTTCTCAAGCGGCCCAGAGGAAACCGCGGGCTTCATTTACCTGATAGCAAAGCGCGAACAGGAGGAACGAAAGAAGGAAGTGAGACTGAGGAGTGAGAAGAAGGCCCTTACCCCTGCCGAGAGGCAGAGACTTATAGTGGAGGGCCTACCCAACGTCTCAGCAACCCTCGCCAAGAGGCTCTTGAGGCACTTCGGAAACGTTGAGAGGGTTTTCACTGCGACAGAGGAGGAGCTTCAGGAGGTCGAGGGGATAGGACCAAAGAAGGCTAGGGAGATAAGGAAAATCCTCACCGCCCCCTACGTTGAGGAAGGATGAAAAACGTGTCGGCATGTTGACGAGTATATCAAACCCTTTTCCTCACGTTGAGGAGCCCCCATTGAAGCACTAAGGCACACCCACACCCTTCGAGCGCTAACGGGGGGCAGTGTGGGGAGGACGGTGGCGAACCCTCACAAAGGGCACCAGTAGATGTCTACCCAACACCGATGAGTTCGCTGTGTTCTCCCCCTTTAACCCATTAGCGATTGACCACCGAACTCACGCCTGCCGATGCAAAGACTAGGAGTTCAACGAGCCAATAAGCTTCCTCGACGTTTCTGGCCTCAAAAACCACTGTCTTTCCATCGACCCTCCCAACCTGTGGTAAAAGCTCAGCCGTTTCAGCGAAAGCACTGTTACGGAAGCGAATTTTAACCTCAGCAGGTGGTCCTATCCTTAAAAGCTCCAGACTCCCTTCTTCAAGGCGTTTAACTGCTTTAAGGGTCCCTTCACGGAGAATTTCTCTGATATCACCCATCCCAGGACTAATCGCAGAGTATCTGCCAAAACTCTCCTTCAAAACTACGCCCGCCGCCCATGGCAGGCGTTCCTCAACATCGGTCTCAAGGGGGACACTACCACCAGCAACCATGGAAACTGGAACCCCTCACTCCCCAAGAAGGTATGCATTTAGGAGGGCCTCACTGACCTCCACTCCGCTGATTTCAAGGCGGTCGACGGTAGCGCTACTGTATGTGTGGTCAAAGATTGCACGACCGGTTCCGGCCTTGGCATGGTACTCCAGAAAAATCGCCAAATCGGTCCCCTTAGCTCCCGCAACATGCTCAGCGGGCGCGGGAAGCCTCTCACGAGCTTGAGGTATGAAAGCATCTCGTCAACCAAGATGTTGACCATCGGACCGTGACTATCAGCCACCACAACTTCATCAACACCGTTCTCATGAAGGGTCTCCACAACGACCCTCACAACCTTCGTTGCTATTCTCCGAGCTTCGGAGTAAAGGGAACCTCCCACGAAAAGATGTTCCCTGCTAACCACGTAGGAAGACCCTCCAGAGCAAGGGATATAAACACCTTCATAATATCACCAGAAAAGGATGGAAGCGATTAGATATAAATCTCTCGGAATTTTAATAACCACAGGGAATATTCAGATGGGGGACCGATAATCCCTGCTCATGAAAAAGGTTATATAGACCTTCTTTGAAAGAATAGAATGGTGAGAAGCATGAAAATAGTTGAACTGGACATAAAACTTCCCTATAAAGGTAGAGGGACCGTGTTATCTCGTCTGTATGATAGAATACAGGGTAGGATACGGGACATCCACTTCCTTCCACCCAACGCCGAGGGAATTAGTGAGGTAAGGGTCGAGATCGTGGAGGATAACCCCGCAGGCCTTCTATCCGAGCTCAAAAAGGCCATAAAAAACGGAAAGATAAACTTCAGGGTTCTTAGCGAGATCTGATCTTTTTTACAACGAGCTCAGCGCAACCCAGACCAAGAACATCGTCCCTATGACGTCGCTGAGGGTTGTGACGACGGGTATTGCAACGTTGTCTGGATCCCAGCTGTACTTTTCGGCTAGAATCGCGACGACGAGGCCTATCAGCATTGCCGTCAGTATGACCACTGGAAATCCAAGGACAAAGCTCCAGAGGATCCTCGCGGGCCGGTGGATGTAGTGAACAACCACCCACATGGAGATTAAGTTTGTAAGGTAACCTATTATCGGAGCGAGGATGAACAGCGAGAGAACGTCGTAGAGCGTTTCTCTACTCTTGACAGCCTCAACACCCTCAAGATGAATCTTCGTTGAAACCTTTGCCGCGATTATCGAGCCAAAGTTCCCCATGCTGTCGTTCACGCTGGGCCACATAACGCTGACGATTATCACTGCGTTGATTATCTTCTCGTAGGTGACAAGCAGACCACCGGTTACGGTCTCGATGAGGGCCATCGCACCTATCACGGCCGCGAGCTCACCAAATGCCCTCCTGTGCTCATGCTTGAACTTCGCCCGAAACGTCAACCATATCAAGATCCCCAGCATTGTAAACGCCAGGACATAAAACGGGCCGGGGTGGTGAAGGTAGAGGAGAGCGAAGTAAACCATCGTTGGCATCGTTATCAGGTCGGCCAGAGAGCTTATCAGGGGCGCGGCTATTAGATCCGGGTCGTAGCCCCTCTTAAACGGCAGTACCGTTATCAACGCAGTACCGTAGCCGAGGATGACGCCGATGAATATGGCTGAGGCCACAACCATGAGCAGGACTATAACGTTCTGTACGAAGTTGTGGATCATGAGCAGACCAACGATCCAGAGGACTATAAGGGGAATCTTGCTACTCAGGATTGCCATTACTATCTGGGTCGTCACCTCGGGGTCGCGAACGCTGTCGATGAGGCCCAAGTGAAGCTTCGTTGTGAAGCGCGATGCCAACGCGGAGAATATGTTGCCCCTGAGATCCATCAAACCGGGCATGATGAAAACCAGAAT
This sequence comes from Thermococcus sp., assembly GCF_026988555.1. Classification (NCBI taxonomy): domain Archaea; kingdom Methanobacteriati; phylum Methanobacteriota; class Thermococci; order Thermococcales; family Thermococcaceae; genus Thermococcus; species Thermococcus sp. The sequence continues at coordinate 12,944 of NZ_JALSLB010000035.1, forward strand.
CGGGAAATAGGACATTATGGTGTTCCAATTCTTACCGAGAACCGCACCACCGACAAAGTCAAATATCAGGCACAGAAACAGCGCCGGAAGCGACAGGAGAAACGCGTCCCTGAGCTTGCCCCTGAAGGTCTTTGAAGTGCCTATTGCCGCTTTGACTACGGTCATCCTCCTCACCCCTAATGACTTTCATCTCCGGCACCTCCCAGACTTTTTGGAACACTGGCGATTCAGGGTGGAAGAAAGACTATAAAAAAGTTGTGGCTCAACCACCACGCCAGGAACTCATGATTTTATCGCTGAGTTTAGCTCCTCGAGTTTCTTTTTTGCCTCTTCGGGGGATCGGGCCTTCTCAATAGCAGTTCCGGTGACCACTATATCAGCACCTGCCCTCACTGCTGCTTCCGCAGCACCCGCGGTTCTTATGCCACCGCCTACGATGAGGGGTACGTCAATGACACTCTTGACGGCTGCTATCATATGAGGTGGAACAGGTTCCGGCGCCCCGCTCCCAGCCTCAAGGTAAACCAAGCGCATGCCCAGATACTGACCGGCAAGGGCGTAGGCGGCCGCTATTTTAGGTTTGTGACGAGGGATTGCCCTGGCGTCCCCCACCCACCCGACAGTCTCACCGGGTTCGATTATAAGGTAGGCCATCGGAATGGGCTCAATGCCGTAGCGCTTTACCTGGATGGCACCAAGAGCCTGGGCACCCGTTATGAAGAAGGGATTTCTAGAGTTCAAAAGACTCATAAAGAAGATGGCATCGGCGTACCCACTTATTCCACCGTGAGAGCCGGGAAACAGGATGACAGGAAGGTCTGAACTCTCCTTTATTGAACGGACAACGGCGTCCAGAACCTCACCCTCGGCACCAGTGGAACCACCAACCATCACGGCATCAACACCGACCTCCTCGCTAACCGCTGCAATCTTTCCAGCAATCCCAGGACTCACATCATCCGGATCCAGAAGAACGAAGTGAAGGGGACTGTTCTTAAGCTTCTCGTGAATGTGGGTTTCAACCTTTCCGAGCTCTAACCTCATTTTTCTCACCGGACCCAATAATTTCATCCAAGCTTTTAACCTTTATCCAACGAAGGCCCAAGCGCTTCAGTATTTCGGTGAGTGCGTCGTCCGGCTCACCCTCAAAGAGGTACAGGTTCGTATTGACCCTCACATCGCCCGCTCCAAAGTCCTTAACCGGCTCCCCGTACTTCGAGACCTCCAGTGAAAGCCTTTCCTCAAGCCTCTCCTCGCTTGGAATGAGGTATGCCCTCAGAAGTCTGGCCTTCCTGAGAAGGTAGTCTATGTGCCAGTGAAGCTTTTTGTCCCGCTTGAAATGCCTCCCCACGCGCTTCTCCAACGAGTTCATGGCGGAGCCCACGTAGACGTAGTGGCCTTCACGGAGTTGGAAAACCTTACCTTTTGTTCTGATTTCACCATCGGCGTCCAGTTGGATCACCAGAAAGTACGATCCCCTCATGTGTGAAAATCTCCCCCAGGTTTATAAATACCTTTGGACAAGTTGGATAGGTGTTGGTATGGAGAAAAAGAAGAAAAAACCGCCCGTCGATGACTTCGCTTGGCAGGAGTACAGCAGAGACGAGTTCAAGGAAACGTTCCCCCACCTGCACAGGGAGCTTGAAGGAGAAGGCGTCCCCGTGAGCGGGTACAGAGCCAGCGGGGAGAAGGCCGAGAAGGAGCTCGACGAGACCTGCGATTTCTCCGGCTACAGCCCAACCGTGGTGGACTTCCTTCGGCGCTGTGAGACCGACGAGGAGGCCCTTGAGATAATCAACTGGATGGAAGATCACGGGGAGATAACCCACGACATCGCCAAAGAACTCCGTATAACCCTCGTAAGAAAAGGTGTCAGGGCGTTCGGTCCCAAAAAGGAGTGGGGCTGGTACGAGAAACACAGACGGGAATGAAAGTTGAAAAAGATAAAGGTTCAGATATTACCGATTCGCTGAAGGACCATTCCCTCAATCCGAATCGGTTCAGCCCTCCTTGCGAAGACTATAGCCTGATCAAGCTTCGCCTCGGTTTCGGCGTGTACCGTGAAGAGGGGTTCACCTTCCTTGATCTTCTCACCGACCTTAACGTAGAGTTCCAGACCCGCACCCTTGTCCTCTGGAGCACCAGCAGCTCTAGCTATTCCGGTTATGGCTCTGTTATCTATCCCGGTAACGTAGCCGCTGGTGGGGGCCGCAAATGTGTAGGTCTTGTCACCGACCTGTATGTCCTCCGGTTTGATATTTGGATCGCCTCCCTGTTCCTCGATGATCTCGCGCATCTTCTCGTAGGCCTTGCCGCTCTCAAGTATCTCCTTGGCCATCTTTTTGCCCATGCCCTGTGGGGCAACACCACCCATCTCAAGAAGAATACCTGCGAGCCCGGTTGCCTTCTCTATCAGACTTCCAGGCCCCTGACCGGTCATGAGAGCCTTCAACGCTTCCCTGGCCTCAAGTGCAGGTCCCACTGTGTGGCCGATGGGCTGGCCGCCGTACGTAACCGCGACCTCAACGTACTGACCCAGCCTCTTTCCGAGTTCTATGAAGTCCCTTGACAAAGAGCGGGCCTCTTCAAGGCTCTCGACCTTAACCCCCCTGCCCGCAGGGATGTCGATGAGAACGTACTGACTTCCCATTGCGTACTTCTTGGACATTATGCTGGCTAGCATGAGCCCCGTCGGGTCTATACTGAGCGCCCTCTCCGATTTGATCGTTATATCATCCGCGGGTGCAAGGTTGAGCGCACCACCCCACACTAGGCACGCCCCAATCTTCTCAACGATGCGCTTTATCTCATCGAGGGAGAAACTTACATCTGCAAACACCTCAACGACGTCCGCGGTTCCTGCGGCGCTGGTTATTGCCCTTGAGCTGGTCTTGGGTATTGTGAGGCCAGAGGCCGCCACTATCGGCACGACGAGGATGTTTGTCTTGTTTCCGGGGACGCCTCCGATGCTGTGGACGTCCATTATCGGCTTCCTGTCTATGTCGAGCATGTCACCCGTTTCAGCCATCGCTATCGTCAGCGCGGCGATCTCGTCCATGTCCAGGCCGTTTATCTCAAGGGACGTCACAAATGAGCTTATCTCAATGTCACGGAGCTTCCTGTCCACGATGTCCTTGATTATCGCCTCTATCTCGACCTTCCGGAGTTTCTCCCCGTGCATCTTCTTCTTTATGTATCGAACACTCTCCGGGGTACCGGTTGGGATTACCGATACGACCTCTCCCTCCGAGAAGTTGTGCAGTTTAAGGATATCCCTGCTGACCCCCATCTCACCAACGTTTATCAGGCTGCTCAGAACGACGCTTCCGTACACGCTCTTCTTCCCGGCTTCAAGCTTTACCAAATCATCCGGGTGAAGCCCCGCTTTCTTGGCTTCCTCTTCGTTTATGAACACGGAATACCTACCGCTGTGTAGGTCCAACAGCTTAACCTTGGCCTTCATCTCAATCCCTCCAACGTACTCACGAGTTCCTTATTTTTGGAGAAAGGGTACTTAAAGGTTTTTGAGGTGTACGCCACAAAAATCGAACAGAGATCTGACCTGAATAACGGGGGGATGTAAAAACAAAATCACCCGCTGGCAGTTTGCACGTTTGATGCAGGGAATGGGGCAATACTCCCAAGATCCCCTCCTCTAAGCAGCAGACGCACAACGTCCGGTACAACATCCCTGAGCTCTGGATGCAGAAGCCCCTCCCCCTTTGTGTACTGGTTAAGGACCTCCTCAATGGGGGCACTCAGAAGTCTCCCGTTGAAGAGGTAGACCCGTCCATCGGCCACCTCGACTATCCGATCGGGATAGCCGAGTCTGACCCTCATGGGACCACCCCCGGAGAAGATTTAAAAATGGTCTTAAAAATTTAGCGATTTCAAGAGAGGGTAAACAAAAAGGGAATCAGAGGTTCTTAACTTCCTCGTCTATTGATTCTTCAAGGGTCTTCTCCCACTCCTCCACGTCAAAGTCTACCAGTTCGCTCTCAAGGTCTTCCTTGAGGTTTGTCACGCGCCTTTTGAGTGCACTCTTGGTTTCCTCGTCGTAAACAACGTAGTACGGATTGCTCTTAGCCGAAAGGTACAGTAGCAGGAGCAGGATGTTGAGCACCACAAGGATTATAACGATCCCTATTACTAAGCCCCCTGCCATCATTTCTTCCCCCCGAAGATAGCTTTGAAGACCCTCTTTATCGGGCTCTCCGGTGCCGGTGGCTGCCACTTGATGCCGGCCAGCTTCGCGGCCAGCTGTTTGATGGATATCGCCGCGGGGCTGGTGGGGTTCTTGATGACCAGCGGAACACCGTACGCACTTGCCCTCTTAACCTCCGGATCCTCGGGTACCACTCCCAAAACCGGAACCTCCAGTATCGCCTCGATCTCCTCCTGGGTGAGTTCCGTCTTCTCGTTGGTGACCCTGTTCAGTATCGCACCCAGGGGTAGGGTTCCAAGCTTTTCGGCTATGAGCTTGGTCTTGAGGGAGTCTGTTATGGCCGAGATTTCTGGGTTCGTGACGATTATAAGCTCTTTACCGATCAACAGAGCTGTCACAGATGTCATCTCAAGGCCAGCGGGAGCATCAATCAGAATGAAATCCGCCATCTGGCTTATCTCTCTTATGACCTCCCTGAGACGCTCCGGCTTTGCTTTTTTGATCTTCTCAAGGCTCAGGCCACCAGGTATGACCTTAACCCCCGCGGGACCCTCATAAACGGCGTCCTTCAGGTCCGCCTCCCTTGCGAGGACATCATGAAGCGTTATGGGTATGTCCTCCATGCCGAGGACGAGGCTCAAGTTTGCCATGGTTATATCCGCGTCTATCAGTATGACCTCTTTGCCAAATTGAGCCAGCGCAACACCGAGATTTGCAACGGTCGTTGTTTTACCAGTTCCACCTTTTCCTGAAGCAAAAACAATTGAACGACCCTCCAAAGTCAACACCTCCACCGCGATGGGTACACCGCCTTCTAGCGGTTCCTTAAATCAGACGTTCATGGAGTAATCACCGGTTTTGTATGTGATGGATAAGGAGGGTAGGCTTTTATCTTTTGCGGTCCGTTCACCAAAAAATGTAAAGGGGGTACAGGAAAGTACATTACTCCGTTTCTGCCTCTTTCTCCAGTTTCTTCCGGGCAACGTCCGCGGTATCCGCAAGGCTCCTAAAGAGCTTGAGCATCTCCATCGGTAGGGTCAGCACTATAACGTTGCTCTTATCACCGGCCACGTCGCTTATGGTCTGAAGGGTCCTCAGCTGAAGGGCCATCGGGTGCTGGGAGACTATCTCGGCGGCATCCCTGAGCTTCTCGGCAGCCTGCCTCTCTGCCTCGGCAAGGGTAATCCTGGCCCTTCTTTCTCTCTCCGCCTCAGCCTGCCGTGCCATGGCTTTCTGCATTCCACTCGGCAACTCGACATCCTTTATCTCAACGGTGCTGACCTTTATACCCCACGGATCCGTCGCCTCGTCGATAATCTTCTGCAACTCCATGTTGAGCTTTTCCCTCTCACTGAGGAGCTCATCGAGGTGAGCCTGCCCTATAACGCTTCTGAGCGTTGTCTGGGCTATCTGACTGGTGGCCATTATGTAATTAGCTACCTGCGTGACGGCTTTCACCGGGTCAATCACGCGGAAGTACACAACGGCGTTAACCCTTACGGGCACGTTGTCCTTTGTGATGGTCTCCTGTACCGGAACATCGAGGACGCGCGTCCTGAGGTCTATGACAACTGCCTTTTCAAATATCGGGATGATGAAAAATATCCCTGGTCCCCTTGCTCCGACGACTCTACCTAGTCTGAAGATAACTGCCCTCTGGTACTCTTTCACTATCTTTATGGCACTTGCCAAAACAATCAAAACAAAAAACAACACTATACCAATCACTACCGTGCTAAGTGCGGCCATTCTCCTTTCCCTCCTTCGAAACTATAAGAGTCAGCCCCCTTATTCCAACCACGACAACGTCTTCTCCGACCTTTATCGGATTCCCGTCTTTGCTGACTGCCCTCCATAGTTCCCCGTGAACCTTTATCATACCCTCAGGGGCTACGTCCTGAATGACCCTCCCCCTCTTACCGATAAGCTCCTCCCTTCCAGCCTCCGGTTTTTTCCGATGTGCCCTGACGACCGCGGCCATGCCAAAGGCAAAAAACAGCCCGATCAAAAGTGCCAGTGCCACGATGACTATCCTCAGGTTCTCGTAAACGTTGCCACTCACGAGGTACTCACCTCCTCCGCCAAAGAGTAGGATGCCGCCCATGATGAACGTAACCACCCCTGCAACCGTGAAGAGTCCAAATGTTGGAGTAAGTGCCTCGGCAATGAAAAACACCATCGCGAGTACTATCAGCAGAAGTCCCGAACTGCTGTAACCGAAGTATCCCAGACCTATCAGGCCGAGGACCAGCAGTATTGCACCAACGGTCTCAGGAACGTGCCATCCAGGGGTTAGAAAACCGAGAACGAGGCCCAGAATCCCCAGATTGAGGAGAAGGTACGCCACCGTTGGGTCCGTTATGTAGTTTATCAAAGTATCCTTAAAAGACTGCCCCAAGTACACGACCTTGACGCCCTCCAGGTTGAGGGTCACGTTTCCACGCCCCGCAACTGGGATCCTCGTCCTCATACCGTTTACCTTCAGCAGAAGATCGGGGACGTCACCGGCCACAGCCTCCACAACGTGAGCCCTGAGTGCCTCATCCGGTGTAAGGCTCAGGTCTCTCGTTATGAACTCCACGGCGGCGGTTTCATTTCTACCGCTTTCCTGGGCAAGTGATCTCATGTAGGCGGTGTAGAAGTTGCGTATCTTCGCCGGAGCTTTAATTATGCTCCCATTAGCCGCGTAGCCCATTATAGGTTCACAGGCACCTATGCTGGTTCCGGGGGCCATGGCGATAATGTGGGACCCCATTGCAATGTACGTTCCGGCGGAAGCCGCTATCGCCCCCCTTGGTGCCACGTAGATGATGACCGGAACGGTTGAGTTCTGGATCTCTGAAACGATCTTCATCATAGCATCTCCCAGTCCGCCGGGGGTGTTGAGCTCAATTATGAGAGCCTCAGCGTGGGCGTTCTCCGCCGCGGATATATAGCGTGAAAACTGGTCCACCGTGTAGCCCGTTATCATACCATCTATCTTGGCCACGTAGACGGCATGGTTCTCCCCAGCGTTCGCGAGTGGAATGAATAACATCAAAAGAAAAACCGTTGAGAGTACCGCACCCTTCCTCATTTTCCCGCCCGTATATAATACCACTTCAAGGTTTAAATCTTTCGCTTCCCCCGAAAGTGATTTATATATTGGGTGTCGATCCCTTAACATGAATTTGAAGACCCTCACCAAGCTCTACCGTGTTGTCCTGGGCGATGAGAAAGTTGAACGAGCTTGGGAGCTCGTGAGGAAGGTGGCCAGATATTCCAACCGCGAGCCGTACTGGGAATTCCTCAAGCAGAACTTCGAGGTCCGTGCCGAGGATGTTAAAGACGCCCTCCGCTTCCTTGAAGAAAAGGGAGAGATTCAAATCAAACGCTCCGTTGACGGTAGGAGACTCTACGTCTCGACCCTAAAGGATATAAGGAAGAACCCCGTTAAGCTCGACCGATGGCTGGGATTGACCTAAAAAAGACGACACACGAGATGATACGCAACGGCACCTGGAAGTTCGAAGATGGTGTTTTCTACCAGGCTTTTGAGAGAGGTATCGCCGGCTACGATGGGGAGAACTTCATTTTTCTCGACTCGTGGAGCAGAAGGGAACGAAAATCCGCGAAGGAAAAGTTGTCCTTCATCCTCGGCTTCGATACGGACTTGGATTCCTTCTACGCCGAGATAAGCGATTCGCCCTTTGCCTTCCTCATAGACGAGTTCTACGGCCTAACCGTCCCTGCCGCACCTAGTCCATATCAAGCTTTAATCGAGACAATAGCCCAGCAGCAGGTGAGCTTTGAGTTCGCCCAGAGAACCATAGCGAACCTCGTGAGGCTCGCGGGCAGGCAGGCGGGAGATTTACACACGTTCCCTTCTTCGGAGAAGATAGCGTCCCTGAGCGAGGAGGAGCTGAAAAGGGCCAGGCTCGGCTATAGGGCGGGCTACATAAAGTCTCTGACGGAGCTTTATTTGGCCAAAAAGCTCGACCTCGAACTCTGGGACTGGGACGTTGAGGAGGCCATCAAGTACCTCACAAAGTTCCGGGGCATAGGAAAGTGGAGCGCCGAGCTCTTCCTGGCATACGGCCTCAGAAAGAACGTCTATCCGGCCGGAGACCTCGGACTGAGACGCGGGATAGCAAAGATTTTTGGAAAGCGGGTTAAAGACGTCAGGGAAAGGGACGTGAGGGAGGTAATAGAACCCTACGGGAAGTGGAAGGGAGTTCTGGCGTTTTACATCACCTGCTACGACAGAAAGACCGAGATAGGGAGGAAGAGAAAATGAGAGAGGTTAGGATTATCCTGGAGAAGGAAAAATTCAAATCATTAAAGAGGCATGATGCTAGCTCAATCCTCCGCGAAAACCTGCCTCGGGTGGAGGATACTCTAAAGGCCGAGCGCGAGGGGATTCTTCTTAAGAGGATCGCAAAACTCGAAGAAAGACTCCAGAAGATGGAAGGAGAGATAGAGGAGCTCAGGGAGTTCTACGAGAGGGCTCTGCGGGATAAAGAGCTCATGGTAGCCGAGCGTGAGAGGCTGAGACGGGAAAACGATGAGCTCAGAAAGAGGGTTGAGGAGAAGAAGAGAGAGCTTGAGAAAGTTCATGGAGCGTGAACGAGATGAGGCTCATAATCAAGCCGAACAAGGGCTTCGGGAAAATCGAGGCCGAGATAAACGAAGAGCTGTGGAGGGAGATAGAGCACCTCAGCGAGAAGTATGGAGTCCCTGCTGAGCGAGTCATTGAGATAGCCCTGACCGGCGAGTTCCGCGAGCCGATGGGAAACCTTGAGAAGCTTGGGGAGAAGGTGAAGGAGCTTGAGGAAAGGACGTGGGAGCTTGAGAAGGAGTATGCCCCGCTCCGATTCAAGACTTATGGCCTTAGCGAGGACAACAAGATACTCGCCATCGAGCTTTCCGGCCTACTTGCCGAGAACAGCGGGCTTAAGAGGTTTTTGAGAATGAAACCCGAGCGCAACGTCGAGCTGAGAAAGCTTATATCCTACTACCTCCAAGGTTGAACCGCGGATGATGAGGGCGAATTGCACGGATCGGTGAAGAGTAACGCTATCTGACGCCGTCCCGGGCGGGCCGTGACGATTCCAAGACGGGCTGAACCGCTTTGCGGTTGTGACGTACCCTATGAGCGCCGAGCCCGTCCGGGGCGTTTTCTCCGGCGCTTCTTGGGGAACAACCTCACCGGGCTTCCGCAGTCCGGGCAGATTCCCTCCTGCGGCATCTCGGAAAACTTCTTTCCACAGCCGATGCAGACGTAGTTCCAGTGGATTACCCGCTTAATTCCCCTCTTGAGGGTTCTGAACTCTATTCCTAAGGTCTTTGCTATGTTCTGCAGGTTGTAGTCGTCGGTGAAGAGAAGCCCCTTAAGCTCGTACGCCAGGGCAAGAACCTCAAGGTCTGCCCCGCTGAGTTCGTTTAACTCGCCCGTCTTTCTCGCCGCTTCCATCACGGCTTCAATGCTCTCCCTTGACGGCTGTAGAACCCTAACCTTTCCCGCGCTTATCAGTCCCTCCAAGAAAAGCCTCGACTCCGGGTCTTTCACTTCATCGACGACCTTCGGCGTCGTAACGCCCTCCACATCGAACCCCTGAATAAACACTGCCGCATCGATGACCTGAACCTTCATGGCCTAAACTCGGAGAAACCCTTTTTTAGATTTCCGTCGAAATGAAGCCGGTGGTGCGGATGAAGGTGGACCTGAACTCCGACCTTGGGGAAAGCTTCGGCCGTTACAAGCTCGGCCTGGATGAGGAGGTCATGAACCACATCACGAGCGCGAACGTAGCTACCGGCTGGCACGCCGGCGACCCGATAGTCATGAGAAAAACCGTGAGGCTCGCGAAGGAGAAGGGCGTCGCGGTTGGTGCCCACCCTGGCTATCCAGACCTTCTCGGCTTTGGCAGGAGGTATATGAAGCTCACTCCGGAGGAGGCTCGCAATTACATCCTCTACCAGATAGGTGCGCTCTACGCGTTTACAAGGGCGGAAGGAATCGAGCTCCAGCACGTCAAGCCACACGGCGCTTTGTACAACGCTCTCGTCAAGGAGGAGGAACTCGCGAGGGCCGTCATCGAGGGTATAGCTGACTTCGATAAAGGGCTTATCTTCGTTACTCTCTCCGGCTCAAGGCCGGCTGAGATAGCGGAAGAGATGGGGGTTAAGGTAGCCCACGAGGTCTTCGCCGACAGGGCCTACAACCCTGATGGCACTTTGGTTTCCCGCTCGAAGCCGGGAGCGGTAATCCACGACAAAGAGGAGATAGTGGAAAGGGTCATCTCAATGGTCAAGGACGGGGGAGTGAAAGCGATAAACGGCGAGTGGATTGAGCTGAAAGCTGATACCATCTGCGTTCACGGCGACAATCCTAAAGCGGTCGAGATTGCGGCCCACATAAGAAAAGTCCTTGAAGAGGAAGGAGTGAAAATTGTCCCTATGAGAGATGTTGTCCGGTGAGAGCATGAAGTTCAAACCCCTCGGCGATTCCGCCCTGCTGATTTCCTTCGGCGAGGTTATAGGCGAGGAGATAAACGAGAAAATACACTCCCTCGCGAGGGCGATAGAGCGGGCTAACTTTGAGTGGCTCGTTGAGGTTGTTCCAGCATACTCTTCCCTCGCGGTAATCTATGACCCTGTGTTGATAGACTTCGAACGCGTCAAGCGGACAATTGAAGGGCTTGAGTTCTCGAGCGAGAAGTTCGAGGGGAAACTTGTTAAGATTCCTGTTCTCTACGGCGGTGAATACGGTCCCGATTTGGAGTTCGTGGCACAGCACAACGGCCTGAGCGTTGATAAGGTCATTGAGATACATTCCAAGCCGACCTACCGTGTCCACTTCCTCGGCTTCCTTCCCGGCTTCGCCTACCTCGGCGGTATGGACGAGCGCATAGCGACGCCACGTCTTGGGAGGCCCAGGCTAAAGGTTCCTGCCGGCTCGGTGGGGATAGCTGGGAAACAGACTGGCATCTACCCCCTCGAAAGCCCCGGTGGTTGGAGGCTCATTGGGAGAACTCCGCTCAGACTCTTCGATCCATCGAAAGAGCCGCCAACCCTTCTCCGGCCGGGGGACAGAGTGAGGTTCGTCCCAGTAGACGAAGATGAATTCAGGGAGCTCTACGAGCGTGAATGGGGTGAAAGGAATGATTGAGCTCCTCAGTGTTCCCTCTTTGCTGACGGTTCAGGACTCCGGCAGGATGAGCTACCGAAAGCTCGGCGTTCCGGTTTCCGGCTTCATGGACGATTACTCTGCGAGGATAGCGAACTACCTCGTCGGAAACCCCGGCGATGCTCCGCTCCTTGAGTTCCTCCTCGCAGGCCCAACGCTCAGGTTCAATGCCTCCGCCGTCTTTGCGGTTGCCGGCGACGTTGAGGTGAAGCTAAACGGCGTGCCTGTTGAGCCGTGGACGAGCCACTGGGCGAAGAGGGGGGATATACTTGAAGTGGGGACGCTGAGGGGCGGGCTCTACGGATACATCGCCTTCGCCGGCGGGATAAAGTGCAAACCGCTCCTCGGGAGCTGTTCGACCTACCCCAAGGCTGGCCTTGGAAGGCCGCTGAAGGCCGGGGATGTACTGAACATCGGATACGCGGTACTAACGGGGAAGGATGGGAGGTACCTCCCTCCTGAGCTGAGGCCGGATTATTCCACCAAGGAAAAGACAGTCCGCGTCGTCCTCGGCCCGGACCTTGACCACTTCACCGGGGAGGGTGTAGAGACCTTCCTGAGCGAGTTCTATACCGTAACTCCCGAGTCCGACAGGATGGGTTACCGGCTCGATGGAAAGAAGATAGAGCACTCCAAAAAGGGAGCTGGAATCATAACCGGCCCCCTCGTCCCCGGTTCAGTTCAGGTTTCAGCCAGCGGAAAGCCAATAGTGATGCTCCGCGACGCCCAGACGACGGGTGGCTACGCGAAGATAGCCGTCGTTTCAAGGGTTGACCTCCCCATCGTTGCACAGAGCCGGCCGGGGGAGAGGCTTAGGTTTGAGGCGGTGAGCGTTGACGAAGCCCGGGAGCTTCTGATCAGGCGCGAGAAGACCCTGGTTGCAATCAAGGACTTCCTCGACGGGAAGATGCATGCTTACAGGATAAGAACGGGGAAAGAAGAGACAATTGTCTTCACAAAAGTGGAAAAAGAATGAGGTCAATCCTTCTTGCGCATGACCTTGACGACTTTGTATGTCTTGCCGTTGCACTCCACGTCGCCGAGTACCTCTATTATCTTTACATGGTCGCCGTCAAAGAGGCCTTCGGGGCTGAAGAGCTCCGCCTTCTCCGGGTCGCTGCACTCCTCGAACTTGAGCTGTATCACAGAGCCTGCTATCGCCAGCCTGGGCTCTATCGCTACTTCGATGCTGGGCTCGACGACCTCGACGACACGAACCTTGCCCTCGTGAAGCGGGCAGGAATGCGAGGGCATACTCCTCACGCGGAGGATTTTGTACCTCCTGCCGGGTTCGAGGTTCCCGACGCAGACTCCTGCGAGCTTGCACGTCTTGCAAGGTTCTGCAGGGCCATAATATATGAACTCGACTCCGGGTCTTGCCAGTTTTTCCCCAACTAATGTAATTATCGCCATTTCAACACCTCCATGAGCGATGATAAGTACCGGTCTAGATCACACCTGTGATGCGGACCGCTTTCTCAGCAGCTTCACGTGTTATGCCCTCCTTCCCAAGTATGGTGTACCTCTCGGGTCGTATCCTGTGGGCAAGCGTGAGAGCCTCGATTATATACTCCGGCTCGATCCCAAGCTCGTATGCATTAGTAGGTGCCCCCACCTTCTTTAAGGTTTCCCTAATACGCTCCCATTTCAGACCGTGGAGATAAGCCATGATGATGGTCCCGACCCCACACTGTTCCCCGTGAAGGGCCGGCTTCGGGACTATGGCATCGAGCGCGTGGCTGAAGAGGTGCTCCGCGCCGCTTGCAGGTCTCGATGAGCCAGCTATGCTCATGGCAACGCCGCTGGAGATGAGCCCCTTAACAACCTTCCTCACGCTCTCCTCGTTGCCGAGTCTGATTATATCAGCGTTCTTCATGACCATCTTGGCGCTCATCAGACTCAGCGAGGCCGCGTACTCGCTGTAGTACTCGCCCTTAATGCGGTGGGCAAGCTGCCAGTCCTTCACCGCCGTCAGGTTGCTTATCATGTCGCCAACACCAGCGGCTAGGTAGCGGTAGGGGGCCGTTTTAATGACGTTAACATCCGCAATGACAGCTATCGGGGGAAGGGCCTTAATGGAGGTTTTTGCCCCCATATCTCGTATGGATGCGTTGGCGCTCGCTATGCCGTCGTGGGAGGCCGTCGTTGGAAAGCTGATGAAGGGCACTCCAAGGCGGTACGAGGCGAGCTTGGCGACGTCTATTATGCTACCCCCTCCCACAGCAACAAGCCATTCCGCTCCAATCTCCCCCGCGACCTCAATCGTCATCTCAACCTCCTTCATCGTAGCACCGCTGACCACCAGGGATGCAACCTCAAAGGACTCCCCCAGATGATCCTCAACATCGTTTCCGGCTATTTTCTTGGTTTTGGGGCCGTATATAACCAGTACCTCCCTCCCTAGGTTCAGTCTCCTGGCAACACTAGGAACCTCACCTTTGAGGTTCTCACCGAGCAGTACCTCCCTTGGGAGCTGCATTAAGTGCATCAACATCACCGTCCAATAGGTGTTATCAGGAAAAGCTTTAAGACTATCGGAACAACGGTCTATGGTGGTCAAATGAGTCTCTCGGAGTTTTTTTATCACTACTTCGTCGAGCCGATAAAGATGAACGAGGGCTATAACGTGGTCAACACAACAGTATACGCAGTGATACTTGGAATCGCGGTTATTCTGCTGTACAAATTTCTGAAGAGGCTCGGAATACGTGTCGACGATAGGTTTTTCAAAGCCCTGATCCCCTACATCTTTTTGGGCCCCCTGATGCGGTCCATGACGGACAGAGGTATCTATCCGAGGACGTACCTGACGGTGAGCCCCGGCGGTTACTTTGTTATTGCGGCCTTTGCTATAGCCTCCCTCTACGTCGTCTGGAGACACGTGGGACCCAGGGAAAAGTTTTACTCCATATACCACGATTTTGGTTGGATACTGGTCGGGGGCAACCTTTTCGTGCTACTGATAAACATAGATAAAATAGACTTTCACTGGATGGTTCTGGGGTACTTCATTCCGATACTGCTCGCTGCGGAGGCCTTCATCTGGCTCCTAACAAAAAAGTCCGGACTGATACGGAACAACAGGTTACTGTTCTACACTCACTTTTACGACGCTACGACGACCTTTGTTGGACTCCAGTTCTTCGGATACTGGGAGCAGCACGTCCTGGCCAGGAGAATGATAGGCCTCCTAGGCACACCGGCCGCCATGTACGTTGAAAAGCTTATGATACTGCTCCCAATAGTCTGGCTCCTGGAAAAATACTCCGAGGAGGAGGATGAGGAGCTGATTAACTTCATCAAACTTGCCATATTCATCCTCGGCTTCGGCCCAGGGACGAGAAATCTCCTCATAATGCTCATGGGGGTGGGAACATGAATGGAGAGTTTGAATGGAACGAGATAGCGTTTGATGTGGCCAAAGACGTTGAAAAGGTGGTAATGCCAATATTCGGAACACCTAAGGCGGGGGAGAACATAGGAAAGAACGTGAGCGGTGACGTCACAAAGTACGTCGATAAGGTGGCCGAGAACCTCGTTATAGAGAGGCTCAAACCGCTGGGCATCAACATCGTCAGTGAGGAAATAGGGAATATCGATGTGGGAAGTGATTACACCGCAGTAATCGACCCAATAGATGGTTCGTACAACTTCGCCGCGGGGATACCCATCTTCGCCTTCAGCCTTGCGGTATTTAAGAGAACGGTGCCAGTTTACGGGGCGATATACGAGTTCGTCACAGGGAACTTCTACGAGGGCATCCTCGGGAAGGGGGCCTTCATGAACGGGAGACCCATCCACGTTAAAAAAGCGGAGCGTGGAAAAGAGGCCATCAGCTTCTACACGCGCGGAAGGTGCACCGAACTAATAAAGAAGGTCAAAAGGGTCCGTGTTCTCGGAGCAATAGCCGTCGAGCTTACCTACCTGGCGAAGGGTGCCCTCGACGGTGTGCTTGACATAAGGAACTATGTGAGAACCACGGACATAGCGGCGGGGGTAGTGATAGCAAAGGAAGCCGGTGCCATAATCACGGACGAAAAGGGAGAGGAGCTAAGGCTGAGCCTCAACGCAACGGATCAGACCAACATAGTAGCGGTCAACGACGGCCGTCTGCTGGACCTGATACTGCTGGAGATCGGACGGGGTGAGTGAGTTGAATGGTAGAAGGTACGGCGAGATAACCGAGGTGCTCGTGGCAATTAACGTGGCCGTTTACCTCATCGAGGTCATTCTAAGCCGAAGCTTCATCAGTATAAATCTCAACGTCCTGAGCCTTCTGGGTCAGTGGAACTACGCCGTTCTGTACCTCGGTAGGTGGTGGCAGCTCCTCACGGCGATGTTCGTTCACGTTGGAATACTTCACATCGCCTTCAACATGTACTTCCTGCTCATCATAGGGTCCCAGTTCGAACGGCTCTTCGGAGGTAAATGGCTCGTTGGCACCTACCTGGTATCGGGCCTGGTAGGAAACCTGCTGACGCTCCTCATATTCCCTCCGAACAGTCTGAGCGCAGGGGCAAGCGGTGCCATATTCGGAATCGCCGGAGCAGTTATAATAGCATCGGGCATAATAGGGGGCAACATGCAGGCCGCACTAATAAACGCTTTCTTTCTCTTCCTGATAAACAGCATTCTGCCCGGGGTCAACGTCTACGCCCACCTCGGGGGACTGTTGGCCGGTATAGCCATAGGTTACTGGAAGGGAACCGAGCTCAAGAGGAGGCTTTACCTGGACCCGTACATCGGGGCATGGTAGCGAAAGATTTAAAAATGGGCCCCTGGAGGTATAAGCGGGCGCTTTGAGGATGCCGGGGTAGCTCAGCCTGGTCAGAGCGCTCGGCTCATAGGGCTGCTCTCCCTCGGGAGAGCCTGGGAAACCGAGAGGTCCGGGGTTCAAAGCCCCGCCCCGGCACCATTACAGCCTTTTCTGACTAAAACAAGTGCCTACGGAGGTGTTGGCTTGTTGAAGTCACGATTTTGAATGGGTCTTTCCTGCGAGACAGGTTTATATCCAAGGAGAACCAATTGGAGATTATGAGAAGGGAAGGATTCGCGCTTGTGATTGCGTTAATGGTTCTGGCGGCGGGCTGTCTAGTCGGGGTTCCAAACACGGGCACGGGCGGCCTCCAGTCATCCCCTACGTCCGAAACTTCGACGCCAGCGACCTGGATGAATCCATTCGTTCACGTCGACAACCTGACGGTTCGCCTGCCATCGGAGGACGCCCGCCTCAACTGCACGACCCCCCTCTGGAGGTACATTCTAAAAGACGCTGCCTCCTGCATGCTCTCAGAACGGGAGCTCAACGTCATTAAACCCCTGGGAACGGCACTCAAAGGGCGCAACATCGAGGAGAGTGTGTGGAACGTCCTCGAATGGGAGGGAAAGAATTTGCACTACAACTGGACGAAGGCAAATGAAACGCCATCCTATATCGAAGTTCGTTCAAATGGAAGGAATGAAGTCGTCTCAGGTGGCGGGAGCGAACTTCAAACCCCATACGAGACCATAAAGAGAGGAGCGGGCATCTGCACAGATTACACACTTCTCACGGACGCCCTCTTACTGAGCATGGGGTATTCCCCTGTGTACATGATGGAGCCCAACCTGAGTAAGAGCGCCCACTCCACGGCGGTGATCAGGGTTGAAGGATGGTACTTCGTGCTTGACCAGCACCTTCCACCCATGGACCTAGATGCTTACTACGGCCACTGGAGGAAGATAGGTGACCGCATAGTCAACGCGACGCTTTACGAGATAAGTACCGGTGAGAATCGGGCATCGGTTAAACGTATCGGTTTCCTGAACGACACGGACTTTCTCAAGCAGGCGTACGTCATGGATGAACACGATGCACTGGGGCTCGCAACCGGGATGGAGGAGGTACTCTCAAAGGAGTTCAACATCACTGTAGACCGGCGACTTTCTACGGGTCAAAACGGAGTGATCCCTCAGGGATACAACTCGCTCAGTGCCTGGAGCATAACGTTCGAGGAGATCGCCGCCCTCTACAATCCTGCTTTCTACAGTGAATACGTTAACTGGCTGCTCAGAAGGGTACTCGCCCACCAGGGAATTGCGGAGGGCATTCGCCGCGCCAAGGCCATCTGGATTGATGTAAAAAATGAGGGTGGGAACCTTAAGGTGATTATATACGTGGGGGAGGGTCAGTAGCGCCCTCTCCTTCTGCCCCTACCGTAGCTTCTCTGTCTTCCGTAGGAATGGCTTTCCCTGCCCCCTATGTAATCATCGCGGTACTCCCTCGGTATATCCTCACTAAGCTCGGATTTTTCAATCTCAACCCCCGCCACCTGAGCTATGTAGCGGAGCCGTCTAAACTCCCCAGGCATTATGAAAGTAACGGCCCGTCCCTTTTTGCCCATTCTTCCGGTTCTACCAATCCTGTGAACGTAGTCTTCGGCATTCATGGGAAGGGAGTAGTTAACAACGTGGGTGACGTCCCGGATGTCGAGCCCCCTAGCGGCGACGTCGGTGGCTACGAGAACATTGGTTCGTCCGTTTCTAAAGCGCAGAAGGGCTGATTCCCTGGCACGCTGGGTCATATCTCCGTTTAGGGCTTCCGCGTTGTAGCCGGCCCTCCTGAGCTTTTCACTCAGTTCCCGGGTTTCCCGCTTCGTCTGGCAGAAGACTATCCCGTGGAAATCGTCCGCTAGCAGCTTTTTAAGAACGGAGAGTTTCCTGGCCGGAACAACCTCCACGTACTCCTGTTCGACCTCTCCCGGAACGAGCTCGTCCTCGCTGACCTTTATAAGCTCGTAGTTCCGCATGTACCTTCCCGCAAGCCTCAGTATCTCCCTCGGCATAGTCGCGGAAAACATGAGAACACGCTTCTCCCTCGGTGTCTCCCTAAATATTGCCTCTATATCGTCCACGAAACCCATGTCCAGCATTCTGTCGGCCTCGTCCAAGATGAAGAACTTCACGCGTCTGAGATTGATGGTGCCGCGCCTGACATGATCCAGGACCCTGCCGGGGGTACCTACGACCACATGGACTCCCCTGTTGAGGGCTCTGATCTGCGGCCCTATCGGCTGACCTCCGTAAACCGCATAGATGTAAACGCGCCTCTTTCCCCTGAGGCTCTTCGTCTCGTCGGCGACCTGCAGGGCGAGTTCCCTCGTTGGAGTGAGTATTATGGCCTGCACACTCTTTTCCTCCTCGTCTATGGCCTCCAGGATCGGGAGTGCAAAAGCTGCGGTCTTGCCGGTTCCTGTCTGGGACTGGCCGATTATGTCTTTGTCCCCTTCAAGAAGACGTGGTATGACCTCCCTCTGGATGTCGGTAGGCCTTGAGAAACCTTTACGTCTAACGGCCAGTAGAGTGGCCTCAGATAAACCCAAGTTTTCAAAACTCATTTTCTTTAACTCCTCTTTTGGTAATCAGATACTACAACGCGCTCCTTCAAGACCTCGAACGCGTCGAGAAGAACCGCGAACTTAAATGGCGGGCCGAGGGGGATTCGAACCCCCGACCACGGGATTAAGAGTCCCGCGCTCTAACCATGCTGAGCTACCGGCCCTTAACCAGTAGGGATAGAGACGAGAGCACTTTATAAGTTTTTCGGTTCAGTGTATCCCCCTGTACACTGAAGGGGCGGGGAGAAAAAGGGGAAAAATTTATAAAGGCTCCTCAACCCTTATATCTTGGCAACGCGGGGGTTGCCGAGCCTGGTCAAAGGCGCAGGATTGAGGGTCCTGTCCCGCAGGGGTTCCGGGGTTCAAATCCCCGCCCCCGCACCATTCAGCAAACTTTTCTGGAGAAATGTTCAATGGA
Organism: Thermococcus sp.; assembly: GCF_026988555.1. Taxonomy (NCBI): domain Archaea; kingdom Methanobacteriati; phylum Methanobacteriota; class Thermococci; order Thermococcales; family Thermococcaceae; genus Thermococcus; species Thermococcus sp. The sequence goes on from NZ_JALSLB010000035.1 coordinate 32,071, forward strand.
AGTTTCCAACAGTTTTAGATGAGATGATGCGCTGTGTATCCCACCAAGAAGTTCCATTTTGCTGGTAACTATGGGGGAGAAGAATGTTTAAAAATGGTACCCTCTAACTCCAGAACCTCCGCAGGTACAGGCGCATCCTAGCAAGGTCAACGGGTCTCACACTCTCAGCCAGCCAGTTGGGAAGATCTTTTTTTATGGAACTCCACAGAAGGCGCCTGTCGAGGACAATTATGGATCCCCTCTCCTCGGATGAGCGGTGAACCCTACCTGCGGTCTGGACCAGCTTCCTGTGGGCGGGCAGGAAATAGCCGTAATAACGCCCATTTCCAGGGAACTTTCTTTCAAAATACCGTATCTGGGCCTGCACCCTCGGAGTTGGGCGAGCGTAGGGTATCCCAACCAGCACCACCCCGTTCATCTCATCACCTGAGTAGTCCTGCCCCTCGCTGTTCCTTCCGCCCATGACACCGAGGAGAACCGCTCCGTTCCTCCGCGAGTACGCCTTGAACTTCGCGACCAGAACGTCGTTTTCCCTCGACGATGCTCCCTGCTTCTCCACGAGTAGAGGCTTTCCAGTCCCTTCGATTTTGACGTCTAGGTTGGCCGAGAGGAGCCCCTGCATAACCTCGTATGAGGCTGTGAAAACCCCCACGTTCTTCGGTATGAGCCTCACCGCCTCCACGATGTAGTCAACCATCCGTCTGTAGGCCTCAAGGGAGCGCTCCTCCCCCCTGCTGGAAACGTCCTTGGCAACGAGCACCTGAACGTTTTCCCTCCTCACTATGCGCGGAAACTTCTTGAGCCGGGCGTTCTCGATGCCCATAACGTCGCGGAAGGCCTCAAGAGGGGTAAGCGTTCCGGAGGTGAAGATGGCTGCCTGGACGTCACGGATGAACTCAAGTGCCTTGGATGGGTCAAGGGCCACCAGCTCAAGGCTCAGCCCCTTATCCCGGCTCATCAAGAACAGGTAGTCTTCCCGGCCCGCCAGGGCCAGCCAGTTCAGCAGGAATTCCCCAACGCGTCCTAAATAGCTCCGAGGGGGCTTCCCTTTCTCTATACGGTCCTCCCTAATGGAATCGCCGACTTCCACCATCTCGTTCAGGAAGCGGATCAGATGGCGACCATCAACACCGAGCACCTGAACAACGTGTGCAAAAACGGCCTCCGGCAGGATGGGGATCTCATGAACCTCCCTGTCCCTCAGCTTCTCGTCGTACAGCAACTCAAGACCCCTGCCGAATATGCCCAGGAAGTTGGATATCTCGTGCTCGTTGTACTCGTCCCCCTCCTTGATGGCCCTGTTCACTGTGTGAATACTTATCCTATCGCTCAGAGCGGATATGGCCTGATCAGGGAGGTTGTGGGCCTCATCGAATACCACTATGAGGTCGGAGTAATCCAGGTCCAAGTAGGTCATGAAGTTATCCCGTATGGATGGGTTGAGCATGTAGAGGTAGCTGGCCACTATCACGTTGGAGTTGTACGCGACCTGTCGGGTTAGGTCGTAGGGACACAGCTCCAGCGTCTCAGCGTAGTCCAGTATCTCGGTGGGGTGACTGGGCTCACGCAGGAAAAACTTGGTAACCTCCTCAAACTCAGTCTTTTTCTTCTTCTCGTTCTCGTAGAATGGGCACTTACCCATCTTCCGCAGGTTTTTGCATACCACCATGGCGGTGTAGGCGTCGGTGGTGAACTCCTTGAGGTAGGTGTGAAGGCACAGTTCCTTTCTGCTCCTCATCTCAACCCCACTAACGGGACTTTTCCCGTTTATGCGCTTGAGCTCCTCTATGACCCGGTCCATCTGCCGGTGCGTTCTCGCGAGGTACAGCACCTTGTAACCAAAACTGACCGCATGAGGTAGAATTCCGGCCAGAACACTTATAGTCTTTCCAAAACCGGTGGGGGCTTCGATTATAGCGTTCTCTCCGTTCTTAACGACCCGGGAGACGATTTCAATGAACTCCTTCTGATTCGGACGAAGCTTCTCGTACGGGAAGTACTCGCTCATGGGAAAGAGTTTTAACGGCTCACTTTTAACCTTTCCCCAGGTGGGATCATGGATGAGAGGACAATAAAGACGATAGAATACAGTGCCGAGGCCCTGCTGATCGCGTGGTTTGCGTACATGTTCTTCTACCAGAACTACATCCTCCACACATGGCATAGGGGGCTTCCTCTGCCCAGCAAGCTTCCCTTCCTCCTGCTTGGGGTGCTGTCCGGGGCGATCTTCTTCTGGTATGAATACAGGAAGATGGAGGGGGAGCTGGTCGTTAGAAAGGCGGAGAACATTATTCCTCCAGAGGAAACCGGAGATGTCCGGGAAACACCCGTTAAGGAGCAGGAAAAAAACTGACCAGCCGCAAGGGAATAACCAGAGTAAAGTGGAGCATAAAATACAAAAAAGATCAGACCTCAAGCTCGTCTATGTGCTCCAGAACCTTAACGACGAGCTCAACGCTCGCATCGACGTCGCGCTCGTCTACAACTTCAGTGTTGGAGTGGATGTAGCGCGCTGGGATGCTTATTCCACCGCTCGGGACGCCCGCCTTGTTGAGGTGTATCGCTCCCGCGTCGGTTCCTCCACCTGTGAGGATGTCCCACTGGTAGGGTATCCCGTGCTTTTTAGCCAGTTCTTCCATCCAGCGGACGATTGTCGGGTGGCAGATGACGGAGCGGTCCATTATCTTAATCGCGGTTCCCTTTCCTAGCTGGCTTATCTGCTTGTGTTCCGGCGTTCCCGGGACGTCTGCGGCTATGGTGACATCGAGGGCGAAGCCGTAGTCCGGGTCTATGCTGAAGGACGAGACCTTCGCACCGCGGAGCCCGACCTCCTCCTGGACGGTGGCGACGAAGTAGACATCTGCATCGGTCTTGGCCAGCTGCCTCGCGGCCTCGACGAGAATGTAGACCGCTATCCTGTCGTCGTGGGCGATGCTGACGAGGCGGTGCTTGCCGAGGCGCTCAAGCCTGCCGTCCCAGGTGATGACGGTGCCTATCTTAACCCCCATCTCCTCGGCCTCTTCCCTGCTCTCGGCGCCTATGTCGATGAACACCTGCTCCCAGGTCGGGGCCTTGTTCCTCTGCTCCGGCTTCTGGATGTGCGGCGGAACACTTCCACCGACACCGTAGATGTACTCGTTCGGGCCGACCCAGACTTTAAACCTCTGGGCTATAAGCGTCCTCGGGTCAACGCCTCCCACGGGGGCGACGCGGAGGAACCCGTTCTTCTCGATGTGGGTTACCATGAGGCCTATCTGATCCATGTGGCCCGCAAACATGACCGTTGGACCCTTGCCCTTCCTGTGGGCGATAACGTTGCCGAGCCTGTCAACTTTAACCTCATCAACGTGGGGCTTGAAAGCCTCGATTATAACGTCCCTGACGCCGAGGAATTCGTAGCCGGAAACACCCGGTGCCTCTATAATTCTCTTCAGCAGCTCGAAGTCAACCATTTCCATCACCTTCCGTTTAGATTTCCATCTGAATGTGGGATGAAAGATATTTAAGGTTTTAGGTCGGCCTGGGATAGATTCTGATTCCCATAGCAGTCTCCCCGTTGTCATAGATTTCTCGGATCTTAAAAAGATAAGCGGGTGTTTTTCTCCAGTCCCTCGGCTTCTCGGGCCGATGAAAGACGTCGTGAATCGCGTTTGCGTACTCCCACATCGGACCGTCCCCGTGTATCTCCACGTCGCATCTGACCTCATAGGACGTGCTCGGCGGTGTGAAGAAGAGTATCGTTGCCTCCTTCTTACCTTCCGTGAGATTTTTCCATGTATGCTTCTTAGCGAGCTCGAGAGAAACGAACTTCGTGAAATCTATCCTCTCCTCGATGTACACCTCGTTCAGCAGAAATTGAATGGCCCTCTTTGAATCGTAGGGTCTCGAAAGCTCTGTCCTAAGTTTTTTGATGAGCTCCGGCAGAAACTCGTCCCTAGATACGAACCCGACACCCTTCACCGAGCCGTTCACCCCAGCAGGACCACAGGTTATTATAGTCGCGTTGTGCCTTGTAAATCCTATCAGGGCCCCCGGACCGAAGTTCCCCTCGGCGAGCTTTCTTATTCCATCCACCCTCTCCCTGAAAGCGTAGCGAATGAACTCTTCCGGTATCATCGAATCACCATTTAAAGTGGACCCTAAACTTAAAAACACCTTTCGGTTTAACATTGATCATGAGGAGGCCAGTGCTGCTGGAGCTCAGCCTCGTTCCATGCACCCTCGTCGAGAGACTCAACCGCTTTGTCGCCATTGTAACCGTCAATGGGGAGACTAGAAAAGCCCTGGTGACCAACACCGGTCGCTTGGAGGAGTTCATGGTTCCAGGTCGGAAGGCCTTCTGCACACCCAGAACCGGCGGAAAGACGGACTTCGTTCTGGTGGCCTTTGAAGACATTCACGGAAAGGGTGCCATAATAGACACAAGAACCCAGGCGAGGGCCTTTGAGCGGGCGGTAGAACTCGGCCTGGTCCCCTGGCTTAGAGGTTGCAGGATAAAGCGGAAGGAGGTAACCGTTGGGAGATCCCGCCTCGATTACCTCTTCAAATGCCCACAAGGCGAGGTCTACGCCGAGATGAAGAGCGCCGTCCTGCGCGGTGGGGAGAACGGCGAGTACGCTATGTACCCAGACTGCCCAACCGTCAGGGGGCGGAAACACGTGGAGGAACTCATAGAGCTTTCAAAAGCCGGGGAAAGGGCCATGATATTCTTCATCGGCGCCCTTCCGGGGGTCACTAAGTTCAAGCCGTACAGGGAAGGAGACCGGGAGATAGGGCGGCTCCTGAACGAGGCAAAAAAAGCCGGCGTTGGAATTCACGCCATGAGCATCTCCCTCCTGCCCAGTGGAAAAGTGGTAATCGAGAATCCGTGCCTCCAAATCGAGCTGGGGGAGAACTTTTAAAGACCCCGCCGTATTCCCATTCGGGGTAAGACCCCGTGAGGTGATGGGAATGACTATAGTGGACGTTAGAATTCTTGTCGAAGGCGCAAGCGACGTTGAGGTTGTAAGCAAAGCCCTTCAGGGGCTGGCCCTGGGAAGCGAGTACAACATCACGATATCCGCGATAATCCCAACGACCAACGTTGAAATAGCGAAGAGCGCGACCGCCGGTGCGGACCTGCTGATAATAGCCACGGACGCCGACCGTGTTGGAAGGGACCTTGCGGATAGACTTTTCACGGAGCTAGGCGAGATGGTCGGCCACGTCGAGAGGATGAAGATTCCGCTGGGACACGACCTGGAGCACATAGACGTGGAGCTTGTCAGGAAGGAGCTCAAGAACACCCTAGTAAGGGCAGGACTGAAGAGCCTGCAACTTCTGCCGGAGTATATGGCACTCAGAAACCAGTTGCTGGATATAAAAGGACGTTACGACAACCTCTTAGCGGAGTACCAGAATCTGAAGGGAGAGTACGAGAAGACCCTGCACGCATGCGAGGAGGCCAGGAAGGAAAATGAGAGGCTAAAAGAAGAGAATGAAGGCCTGAAGGCCTTAATAGAGAATGCTAAGAACGTTTTCAGCATTGAAGAGGCCTGGAAATCCCTGTTTCCAGCGGAGCCCGTTCCTGATGGGGCTTACATAGGGAAGGCCGCAGAAAAGCTCGGCCTTGGTGGTCGGGTGATAGTCGGCCAGGGGTACATTTTCGCTGAAGACAGAACCCTCGTGGATGAGCTCCTGAGGACCGTTTATCTGAGTCTGACGATAAAGGATGACCAAAAGTCAGAGCCACCGAAACCCCCAACACCGCCCGAAAAGCATGAAGGGGGAACAGATGAAGCCACCAAACCCAACGTGGTTGAGGATGCCGAGGTAAAGCCAGACGAACTGGAAAGCCTCCTGAAGGGGCTGTGAAATGGGGGTCGTTGAGGAGTTCGAAACGTACCTCGACTTGGAGGGAAAGAGCCCCAACACCGTCAGAATGTACTCTTATTATGTAAGGCGCTACCTGGAGACGGGCGGAGACCTAAACGCCCGCTCCGCCCTTCGGTTCCTTGCCCGGCTTAGGAAAGATGGTTACTCAAACAAGAGCCTCAACCTAGTGGTCCAAGCGCTACGGGCATATTTCAGGTTCGAGGGTTACGATGACGAGGCGGAGAAACTGAAGCCACCTAAGGTTCCAAAGAGTCTTCCAAAGAGCCTAACCAAGGAGGAGGTCAGACGGCTCATTTCGGTCATCCCCCCGACCCGAAAACGTGACAGGCTCATAGTTCTTCTGCTCTACGGGGCCGGGCTCAGGGTGAGCGAGCTCTGCAACCTGAAGAGGAGCAACATCGACTTTGACCGTTCCGTCCTTCTCGTGCGGGGAGGAAAAGGGGCCAAGGACAGGGTTGTTCCAATATCCAGGGCCCTTCTTGAAGAAATCCGCTCCTACCTGGAATCACGGAACGATGCGAGCGAGTACCTTCTGGTGGAGGAGAGAAGGAACAACAAGGACCGCATCTCCACCAAAACGGTCTGGTATCTTCTTAGGAGGTACGGGACAAAGGTGGGACTGAAGGTGACTCCCCATATGCTCCGACACAGCTTCGCGACTCACATGCTTGAGAATGGGGTTGATATAAGGGCCATTCAGGAACTGCTGGGCCATTCGAACCTCTCCACAACGCAGATATACACGAAGGTCACGGTTGAGCATCTGAGAAAGGCACAGGAGAAGGCGAGGCTGATAGAGGGACTGACTGGATAGCCAGATTCTGTCAAACCCGAAACACCGTGCAAGGATCCATTTTAAAAACCGTTGATCGTGAGGAATGGGTTAGAAGGCCATTTTCTCCCGCAGTAGGGATAGATAGCTCGTAAATGCTCCGGCTGAGATAGTGTCTCCCAGCCCCACGGTGGAGACGGGCTTTTTAACAAGGCGGGTTGGAATTATAACAACCTTGTACTCCCGCGTCCTCCTCTTAGCTTCTTCAAAGCGGAGTTTAACGTACTCCCCGCGCTCGTTGAACGGAACGTTTAAACCAACCCGATAGTCCTCAGGAGACCGTATCTCCCCAAGGGACGCCCGGGCAGCGGCCAGCGTTGTTCCAACTTCCAGACTTCTTCTGAGCTCCTCCTCACTAAGTGGATTATCCTTAGACGTGATGTACATGAGGTAGTAGATCGTATGGATCTGCAGAATCTCAAGGTTCATCTCGTCCAAGATTATCTTCCCCCCAAGAACCGAGTCCTCGATGCGGTTGTAGGTGAATATCCTCTCCGAAAGCCTCGGATACCCAAGGGCGTTCAGGACGTAGGCTATCTCGGATTCATCCATGCCAACGCTGTCAACCAGGGGGAAGAGATTGTATATAACCTTTTTTCTCAGATCCCGGTTCTGAATGGACGCGAATTCGAGATGAACCTTAACGTCCTTTCTCCGCTTCAGGAGCATCACATCCTCCTTGGCTTTCCTCAGGTAGTGGTTGGCGTCTTTGCCATCGGAGTAGCGCAGTTTTATACCCTGGTAACCGGAGAGGATTGCACCGTCGACCCCTTCCCCAATCCCTGGGAGAAACGGCTTCAACGCCTCCTCTGTGTATACTCGTATACTCTCAAAACGCGCCGAAACGATGAATCTACCTGAGAATGGAACGGTTACCGTCTCGTTTCCAAGTTTAAACTTCATGCCAGCACGAAACTCGAATATCCTGTTTACTTTTATGGGATCGTTCTCGCGGTAAGCCTCGCGGGGATGCTTAAAGGCTAGCTTCCCGTCCTCGACGACCGGATAGAGAAGGTTCGGCCTGCTGACGAAGAGTTCAGCCTGCCTCTTGGCAAGATGCGGCGTGTAGACGACGACTCTTCTGAAGTCTAGACTGGCCAGAAGGTTCGCTATGATCCCCGCCTGACCCCCCATCCTCTCAACGTCATAGTCAAAGTGGTCATCGAACCACCTGTGGAGTTCCTCGTTTACAAGGGGCACCGCCATGGGCTTCCCGGTCTTAAGGGCGTGCACTAGTCTGGCAACAAAATCCAGGGGTTCATCTATCTCCCTGGGGTACCCGTCGATCCTTCTTTTCACCTCCTCCGCCCCAAACTCGTTTATAAGCCTCTGAACGATGTCTCCGTTCAGGTAAACTATGGCATCGACGTTGGTGTTGTAGGCGGTGTAAATCGAGAGGTTTCTTGCCCCGTTGAGAAGCCCGGCATCCATATGTATCACCCTCAGTGACTAACACTGTAGAGAAGGTGCTCCATTTTAAAAGAGTTTCGGAGGGATGGAATTGGCAGTCAGAACTCCGTGAAAAGCATCCCAAGTTCAGGGATCTTCTCCATGACATCCATCTCCCTAAGGGCAAGCCAGAGGGAGGCCTGATTGCTCGTGACAACCGGGACACCGAGGTCTTCCTCTAGGGGAGCGATTATCTCAAACGTCCGCAGGTTGGTGCAGCTTATGAACACCGCGTCGGCCTCCTCCATGAAAGCCGCCTTGGCTAGGCGATAAGCCCCATAAGGCTCCACCTTTCCTATGTCAGTGTTCTCCTCTATGCCCAGTCCCCGTATATCAAGCACCTCAAACTCGTTCGCCTCAAGAAACTCCCTCTCACGCTCGTTTATATCCTCCGTGTAGGGGGTCACCACCAGAACCCGCTGGGCGTCCAGAACCCTCAGGGCCTCGACAACGGCGGTGCTCGTGCTCACCACGGGGACATGAACCTCGTCCTCTATCCTCGCCTCAAGCTCCTTCTCAAAGTCTCTGCCCCCGATGAAGGAGCCGCTCGTACAGCCGTAGAGGATCACGTCAACGTCGGCGTCCTTAAGAAGTCTCGCACCGTCCACGGCAAGCGAACTCATCTTTAGGAGCTCTTCCTCCGTAATGGACTTCAATGGTATCCTCGTTGTGTGAAGCGAAACACCCTCCGGGAGAAACGCGTGAAGCTCCATCTCTATGGTGGTGTTTGACGACGGGATGATGAGTCCGATCCTCTCCCTCCATCCGTACATCCCCTCACCTCAAGTGGAATCGGCGGAGGATTTTATTAAACCTTTGGTTGGAGGAAGGCTCTTAAGGAACCCCGATGAAAAGGCAACGGTGAGAGCATGGAGCTGGACGAAGCTATCAACGGGAGAACTTCCGTGAGGTATTTCAAGGATGAATCAATCCCGAGGGATACTCTGCTGGAGCTCATAAAGGCCGCCATATGGGCCCCCACCGCGAGTGGCCTTGAAAACTGGAGGTTCATAGTGTTTGAAAGCCCGGAGCCTGTGGGGAAGCTGTACGAACTCATAGCGGAGGGCATGATGGAGTACTACCGGGCCGTGAACCTGCCGGCGGACAAGATGGAAAAGTTGAAGACAAGGATGTACGAAGAGGGAATGTACCGGGCGCCGGCTTACGTTGCGGTCTTCATCGACCGGAACGTCCGCTTCCTGAAGGGGAGGGAGTACGATGAGCTGGAGCTTCTGTGGAGCATCGAGAGTGCGGCGATGGCGATTCAAAATCTCATGTTGAAGGCGGTGGAGCTTGGCCTTGGAACTGTTTACATAGGGGTAACAAACTTCAGGGGAATAGACGAAGAGGTCAGAAAGCTCGCGGGGCTAAAGGAGAGTTACTACCTGGCTGGGGTCATCCCAGTAGGATACCCAAGGGCGGACCCAACACCGAGAAAGCGCAGGAGATCCGCGGAGGATGTAACGGAGTTCCTTTGAGCAACGTTTTTATGCCCCATTCCTAACTGAGGATACGGTGGGAAGATGATAGAGTTCGTTATTCTCCTCGGGGTAATCGGTGGGTGGATCGTAGTGGCCTCAACGCTGTTCCTGATGCTGGCCATGGGGAAGATGTGGGGGCTAGCCGCCGTCCTCCTACTGGTTCTTGCGATAGAGATAAACCACAGGCTTCAGGAGCGGTACATGGAGACTATAGTCAACGCAACGCCGAGGGCAAAGGAGATAGCGGCCCACATATTCGAGATGAACGAACTCATGCTGCTGTCGTCCTACGTTGTCTCACTGGTTCTCTACGAAACCGTGCAGAAGTACGTGGAGATAGTGGTTAAGATACCGGTATCGAGGTGATTCAATGTTCAACGTCGTGATAGTACGCTACGGGGAGATAGGAACGAAATCCAGGCAGACGAGGAGATGGTTTGAGAGCATACTCATGAACAACATCCGCGAGGCCCTGGTGAGCGAGGGGATTGAATTCAAGAGGATAAGGGCAAAGCACGGCAGAATCCTCGTAAAAACAAACGGAGCAGACGAGGCGGTTGGTGTTCTCGAAAGGGTCTTTGGCATAGTGTCGCTCTCCCAGGCGATGGAGGTTGATGCTGAGCTGGATAAAATTAACAGAACTGCGCTGAAGCTCTTCAGGAGAAAGAGAAAAGAGCTAGGCCTTGAGAGGCCAACCTTCCGGGTGACGGCCAGACGTATAACCAAGGAATTCCCCCTGAAGAGCCCGGAGATAGGGGCCAAGGTTGGTGAGTATATATACGAGAATGAGGATGCGGATGTTGACCTCCACAACCCACGAATAGAGGTCGGCATCGAACTGATGGATGGCAAAGCATACCTCTTCGTTGACAAAATCCGCGCCTGGGGAGGCCTTCCTATCGGCACTCAGGGAAAGGTGGTGGCGCTCCTCAGCGGCGGCATAGATTCGCCGGTTGCCGCTTTCCTCATGATGAAGCGCGGCGTTGAGGTCATCCCAGTCCACATCTACATGGGTGAGAAGACCCTCGAAAAGGTCAGGAGGATATGGGGTCAGCTGAAGAAGTACGGCTACGGTGGAAAGGGCGAGCTGATAGTGGTCAAGCCCAAGGAGCGCGAGAGGATTATTCAAAAGCTCAAGGAGCTGAAGAAAGACAAATACACCTGCGTCTTCTGCAAGTACATGATGGTGAGGAACGCCGATAGAATAGCAAGGGAGTTCGGGGCGAAGGGCATCGTCATGGGCGATTCCCTCGGACAGGTGGCAAGCCAGACCCTTGAGAACATGTACATCGTCAGTCAGGCAACGGACCTGCCGATATACCGCCCGCTCGTTGGGCTCGACAAGGAGGAGATAGTTGGGATAGCGAAGGAGATAGGCACGTTTGAGCTCTCAACCCTGCCTGAAGACGAGATACCATTCATTCCAAAGCATCCGGTAATAAGGGGCTCCTGGGAGGAGTTCCGGAAGATTTACAGAGCGGTTTTTGGGGAGGAACCAAAGCGAAAGGAATGTTGAGGTGATAAAATGGATTTTGCTAAGCTTTCCGCGTACATCAGCCTTTCCCTTCCGGTAATCTTTATCCTCGGCCTGGCCCTGGTTATCCATGCCAACCCTTGGTTCTCCTTCACGGGAAACGCCCTGAGCGACATGGGTTCAATAAGGAACCCGGTGAACTACTACTTCAACGGCTTTCTGATGGTCTTCGCGGTTCTCGGTCTCATAGCCGCCATCGGCGCCCTGAGAAACGGCCTGTCCTACTTGATGCCCCTTGCGATGGTTCTCCTGTTCCTCGTGGGGGTCTTTCCGGAGGAGTACGCACCCCACGCCCCGGCGGCTGTCTTTTTCTACGTCCTCGCGCTGACGGACATAGCCATCGTCGGAATAAAACTCGGCCGTTCTGGGACATCTGCCGGCTATGCCTGGAGCGTTCTGGCGGTGCTCACATTTGCCCTGATGCTCTATCTCGTGAAGGCGAGAGTTTTCAAGGGCCTGGCCATTCCGGAGCTTGTAGGGGCCACCACAATACTGGCGTGGTTCCTCTACATCGCCCTGCTCCAGCTCAGGGGTTTTAAACTCTGAGTTGAGGAAAGCTTCATATATCCCTTCCCTTTTTCTTCAATCATGAAGGCAGTGGCTCTCTTAAGCTCTGGCATCGACTCGCCGGTGGCAATCTACCTCATGCTCAGGAAAGGGATGGAGGTAACGCCAGTCCACTTCAGGCAGAGTTCTAAGAAGGAGTCCAAGGTTCTTGAGCTCTGCGAGGTTCTTGGAAGGTACGGAAGGCTGAACGAGCCGGTAATCTTTAACGCATATGAGGAGGGGGCGCCGGTTTTTTCGAAGCTGGCAGGGATTGGAAAGGCCAAGTGGACGTGCCTCTTCTGCAAGTGGACGATGGTGAGGAAGGCCTGCAGAATAGGGCATGGGATTGGGGCAAAGGCGATAATCACGGGAGACAGCCTCGGCCAGGTCGCTTCTCAAACCCTCGACAACCTGCTCATAATAAGCACTGCGAGCGATTTGCCCATTTTGAGGCCCCTCATAGGCCTGGACAAGGAGGAGATAGTGGGAATTGCCAAGAATATAAGGACGTTCGGGATAAGCATCGAACCCGAAGAACAGTGCCCCTTTGTGCCGAGGCATCCTGTGGTGAGGGGCTCGCCCGGAGAGTTCAGGAAGATTAAGCGGCAGCTTATGAACTGGGGAGTCCTTTAATTACCCAGTTTTGTGTATAACTGAACGTTTACGGAAAGCTTTTAAAGACTTCCTCCAAGCCTTTTCCGGTGATGGCAAATGAACGTGTTTAAGGGCACACTTGAGCTTTTTGAAAGGTACAAGCCCACCCCCCTCGTAAGGCTTTCAGCGGAAAGGGGGGATGTATTTTGCCAAACTGGAGTTCTTTAACCCCTTCAGCAGGAGCATAAAGGACAGGGCCGTTTTTAACATGCTTATGAAGGCCCTGGAGCGCGGGGACATCAACGGCACGAAAAGGCTTTTTGAGGCAACCTCCGGCAACGTTGGAATTTCTATGGCGGCTTTGAGCAACATTTTTGGCATCGAGTTCAGGGCATATCTGCCGAAGCCAACGCCCCGGGCGACGCAGGTTCTCCTGAGGGTTCTCGGTGCCGAAGTCGTCATGACGGACTTCGAGACGATAGACCCAGTGATGGTGCGCTTTGTGCAGGAGGAGGCCAGAAAGGCAGGAGCAGTGAACCTGAACCAGTTTGAGAACGACGACAACTTCGATGCCCACTACCGCTTCACCGCCAGGGAGATTGAGGAACAGCTGAGGAGCATAGGAAAAATGGCCGATGTCATCATAGCCAGCATTGGAACTTCGGGACACATAGCAGGCATAGCGAGCTACTTCAAGGAGCGCTACGATACGCAGGTTATCGGCGTCGTCCCTGCGAAGGGTGAGAAGATACCCGGCATCAAGAGGCTTGAGACGAAGCCCAAGTGGTACTTCCAGGTCGAGGTGGACAGGGTCTTGGAGATAACACGGGGGGAAGCCATCGAAGGAGCAATCCGCGTTGCCAGAAGCGACGGTCTTCTCATAGGCCTGAGCTCCGGGGCAGTTGTGAGGGCCTATGAGAAAGTTGCCGGGGAGCTCGGAGAGAAGACCTACGTCCTCATCTTCCCAGACGATGGGTTTAAATACGTGGAGGTCTTTGAGGATTATCTGTGGACGACATGAAGCGCCTAAGCCTTGCGACCCTCCTCCTTTTTATCAACGGTGTCATGCTCCTCTACTACGCGTATGCATGGAATTCCATCATCTATCTCCTCTTCGCGTTTTTGAGCCTTATCCTGGCCTACGGAGTAAGGAGGGAGAACCGCACCGCCATCAAGGTGGCGCTCATCTATGTGGGAATAAACTTCTTTCTGGCCCTGCTCTTTCTCATTGCGGGAAACCTCTTTTCAGCGGTGGACGCCACTATAAGCTTCTTTGTAATCCACGACATCTTGGGCTACATACAGGCAGTTTATCAGGAGGAGGAAAACGGAGGCACCGAAGAGGAAAACGGAGAATTGGAAATCGAGGCCTCCAATGGAGCTTAATAACAGATATCAAACCATACTCACCGCCATATCACAATACGAAACTATTTAAAGAGAGGATTACACCTCTTTTCGGAGATGCAACCCGTGCGGACGAGATCTAAGGTCCTCTATATCCTCCTCATTTCCGGTTTTTTCGCGATCCTCGGCTCAACGATGAGCAAGTCCCCCACCCTCCCCCTCTACGCCCGGGATCTGGGATTGGGAAGGGAGGAGATCGGGCTGGTTGCCGCGGCCTCGACGGTTACCGGGATAATCGTCAACTTCGCTTCGGGAGTCCTAAGCGATGTGTACGGGAGAAGAAAACTGCTCAAGATGAGCGGCTTCGTCTTTCTCACCGCACCCCCCCTCTATTTCCTGGCAGGGAACGCCCTCACGCTGGCCTTTGTCAGGGTTTACTACGGCATAGCAACCGCCGTGTTCGTTCCGGTTTCATTCGCACTGATAAGCGATACGTACCCCGAGAAGAAGGGCACGTTCATGGGGTTCCTAAGCTCCGCGACGCTCGCTGGTCGTGCCCTGGCTCCCCTCATTGCCGGGAGCATCATATACTTTCTGGGGTTCTCCGTGGTATTCGTCCTCTGCTCGGTGGCGGGTTTGATCGTTTTTGCTCTAACCTTCAGACTTCCTGTCCCCGATGGAAAGCCGGAACGCTTCGAGTTTACGTTCAACGATAACCTGCTGCTGATAGGCCTTTTGGACGCGGCGGTTTACATGGCGTACCAGGGGATAGAGACGTTTTTGCCCCTCCTCTACTATCTCCAAGGGAAAGCCTGGCTCTCCGGATTGATACTGAGCCTCGAAGTGGGTGTCATGGCCATTGTGAAGCCCTACGCTGGATATCTCAGCGACAGAGTGGGCAGGACGAGGCCTATAATCGGGGGGATGGTACTGGTCGGGGCGGCCATGCTGACGTTCTCGCTCGCTTCGTCCCTGCCGCTCGTCATCGTGGGTGCACTGTCGTTCTCGGTAGGGGCCTCCCTAAGCGAAGCCTCGACAAAGCCCCTTGCCACAGAGGTCTCAAAGCTCCACGGGGCGGCCCTGGGGTTCCTTGAGAGCATAAAAGACATCGGACAGGCACTGGGGCCGGTGATAATTGGAATTCTTGGGTTCAGCCGGGGATTTACATTTATCGGGCTCTTCGGGATCGTGGCGCTTCTGGTTTTCGTGGTTAGGTTTGGATTAAGGGGACCGCAGATAAGTAAAAATAGATGAAAACAGGTAAAGGCATAAAATAAGAGAGTCACTTCAGGATGATCCTGGCGTCAACGACGACCGCTCCTTCACCCTCGTTGTAGACGAAGACCGGGTTGAGGTCCATCTCCTTGATGTAGTCATCGAGGTCGTCCACGAGCTCGCTGACCTTGAGGAGGAGGTTGACTATGGCGTCTATGTCCGCAGGCTCCTCACCGCGCGCTCCGGCCAGAATCGGGTAGCTCTTTATCTCCTGGATCATCTTTCTCGCATCGCGCTCAGTTATCGGGATTATGCGGAAGGTGACGTCCTTGAGAACCTCGACGAAGATTCCTCCGAGACCGAACATGAGTGCGTGTCCAAACTGGGGGTCTTCGGTGACGCCTATGATGATCTCCCTGCCGACCCTGAGCATCGGAGCTATGAGAACGCCCAGGATTTCAGCGTCCGGGCGGTATTTGCGCGCGTTCTCGTGGATGAGCTCCCACTTCTCCTTCAGCTCCTCGGGGGTCTTTATGTTGAGAAGAACGACCTTGGCGTCGCTCTTGTGGAGGATCTGCGGCGACATCAGTTTCATGGCGACGGGATAGCCGATCTCCTCGGCGTACTTCAATGCCTCGTCGAGGGTCTTCGCAAGCTTTTCATTGGGGACCGGAAGGCCATAGGCCTTCAATACCTGCTTAGCCTCGTATTCCACGAGGGAATTCCTACCGGATGCCTTAACGGCTTCAATAACTTTCAAGGCTTCCTCCTTCATCTTTCACACCCCACGGTATCAGCCCTTAATCCTTTCAAGATATTTGGAGTACTGAACAAGGCCCGCCAGGGCCCTAACACCCCGTTCAGGGGTTGGATAAACGGGTACCCCCTTATCCTCAAGTATCTTGGCGTAGTACTCCGTCTTTTTACCGCCCATGGCCACCGCCACGATCGGTTTCTCACTCTTCTCTGCGTATTCGGCGAGTATGTCTATTACCTCCATCTCATCGAGGAGAGGGACCTGGAAGAGGACGATGACGACTATCGCGTCGACGTTGGGGTCCCTCACGAAGGCCTCTATGGCGTATTTGTATCTCCGGGCGTCGGTGTCGCCGACGACGTCGGTCGGGTTGCCAGCTACGGCGTGCGGTGGGAAGTTCTCCTTCAGGTACTTGAGGGTCTCCTCGCTCAGCTCGGCCATCTTGAGGCCGAACTTGGCAACGGCGTCGCTGGCCATGACGCCCGCTCCACCGCCGTCGGTGATGATGCCTATCCCCTCGCCCTTCGGGAGCTTGTCCTTGAGTGCGGCAAAGGCCTTTGCGAGGTCGAACATGTGCTCGAAGTCCTCGGCGCGGATTATTCCGGTCTGCTTGAAGACGGCATCGTAAATAGTGTCGGCACCGGCGAGTGAACCGGTGTGGCTTGAGGCCGCCTTGGCACCGTACTCGGTCCTTCCGCTCTTCAAGGCGATAACCGGCTTGACCTGGGTTATCCTCCTAGCGGCCTCAATAAACTTCCTGCCATCCTTCACTCCCTCGATGTAGAAGGTGACGACGTTTATCTCATCATCGTGGATGAAGTAGTCCATGAGGTCGGCATCGTCGACGTCGAGCTTGTTGCCATAGCTCACCATCTTTCCAATGCCAATACCTGCGCCTGCAGCCCAGTCAAGCATTGCCGCCGCGAACGCGCCGCTCTGAGTAACGAACGCTATCGGCCCGCTCTCCGGCCTGTCCATCTTGTTCTCGGGCAAAAAGACGGTATCAACACCGGTATCTGGTACATAAATACCAACACAGTTCGGTCCGATTACCCTTATACCGTTGTCCCGAGCGATTTCCAGTATTTCCCTCTCCATCCTCTTACCCTCTTCCCCGAGTTCACCGAAACCACCTGTGATGATGATGACGCTTTTTATGCCCTTTTTCGCGATGTCCCTCATAGTTGAGGGCACGAACTTGGCAGGTATCGAGATAACGGCCAGATCAGTGTTCTCTGGGAGTTCTGTAACACTCTTGTAGACCTTATAACCCCCTATCTCATCGAGTTTTGGATTAACGGGGTATATACTGCCCTTAAAAACCCCGCGCTCTTTGTTCATCTTGAAGTTCTCAAAAATGACGTTTCCAACTTTACCCTTTTTGTCAGTGGCGCCGATGATAGCCACAGCATTCGGCTCGAAAAACGGTCTCAGTTCTTTGACTATCTTCTCCATGTCCATCCCTCCAAACAAAAAATATGTGCCATTTTTCCTTCGAGTTCGATGTATAAAAGCCTTATGTCACCCAAAAAAGGCCTCCGATGAATTAAAAAGTCCATTTATGCACCTTTTTCAGAAAATAAAGGCTTTCTTTACCTTCCTTGATTCCCCTCACCTCAAGGGTTGCCGGGACATTAGGGAGCCGTGGAAGGACCTCATCCCACGGAACGGTACCTTCCCCCAGGGCCAAGTGTTCATCAGTTATTCCATGATTGTCATGAAGGTGCAGATGAACCACTCTGTTCCCCAGAAGCTCCAAAAAGCGCTTAAACTCCCCCGTGCTCGTGTTCAGATGGCCAACGTCAAAGGTGACCCCAAGCCCCGTGCCTTCAAGGAGCTCACTCAGCCGTTCCGGGGTCTGGGCGTCCAGGATGGGGAAATAAGGCATGTTCTCGACGCCCAACTTAACTCCCAACTCCTCACGCCATTCGTCCAGGGTGCGGAGTGACGAGCGATGAATCTCCATGTACTCCTCCCTGTACCTCCTGCTCAGTGGTGAACAGTGGCCGGGGTGAACGGTTACCGCTATGGCGTCGATATCTACAGCGAGTTCCAGCGTCTCCCTGAGCAAACCCATAGACGCCCTCCTTATGCGTTCGTTAAAGGAACCTACGTTCAGATCGCTGAAGGGGGCATGGATGCTCAGGTCCAGTCCAAAGGATCGGATCTCCTCGGCCAGAGCCCTGGCACTCCCCGCATCCATGTAGCGGGGCCACTCATTTATCCACTCAACGAATTTGAATCCTGCGGAGCTAACCTCCTCTAACCACCTTTCAAGGGGTTCGTCCCCCAGTGCCGTCGTGGACAAACCTAACATTCAACCACCGACCATCATCTCTGCGAGCAGGACGACGAATAGCGTACCGTAACATCGGACATCGTCGTGACGTGGATATTGCAACGTTATCAGGGTCAACGGAGAAGCGGTACGCTATGTAGGCCACGAGAACCTCCATTACCCTTCCCGGGTGAAACGCGGCCGTCATCTTCGACACCATCGCATCCCCTTCATCTTTGGGTATCTTTATTCATAAAAGTATCCACATCGACCGCTCGCTTATGCCGATAGACGGCTCGAAAAGAGAAAAGTAAATAAGGGGTGGCCTCGAGTAGGAGGGCGAGGGGGGAACGTTAGTGGAGGAGTGGGACGAGGTTGAGGTTCCAAACAACGTCAAGGACATCTTTGTCGAGATGAAGAACACGGCGGAACTCATGGTTGATCTCGCGTACTCCGCCGCCCTGTTCAGGGAAAAGGAAATAGCCGAAGAGGTTCTTGAGCTGGAGGAATACCTCGACATACTCAACTACAATCTCATGGTTAGGGCCGTTCTGGCGGCCAGAAACATCAAGGAAGCGGAACAAATAACCTCCATTCTCCAGATGGCCAGATCAATAGACGACATATCTAACGCGGCCGCCGATCTTGCCAAGATGGTCATCGAGGAGAAGCTGCACAGGCTCATAACGGAAGTCATAATGGAGAGTGAGGAAACCATAGGAAGGGTGATGGTCTCCCCGGATTCTTACTTGGTCGGGAAAAGCCTGGAAGAACTTGATATCCCAACCAACACAGGGGTATGGGTGGTGGCCATAAGGCGCGGAAAGCGCTGGATTTTCGACCCAGACGAGGATACGAAAATTATGCCCGGCGATATAATCATCGGCAGGGGTACAAGAACGGCACTGGATTACCTCAAGGAGATAGCGAGGGGTATCATAAAGGTGATGCCCAATGGATGAGTTCGACGACATCAGAAACTGCCTAATTGAGATGAAGGACCTCTCAGCCCTTATGATAGACCTGGCCTTCTCATCTGTGATGTACAACAGCATGGACATAGCTGAGGAGGTCTACCTCCTGGAGGAGCGGATGGATGATTTAACGCTTAAAGTTAAGAGGCTCGCACTTCGGGCGGCCAAGAAGGAGGAGGACCCAGAAAGCATGCTCAGCATAATGGATCTCGCCGACATAAACGAGCGCATTAGCGACGCTGCCTACGGTGTGGCCGATATAATCCTCCGCGATATAGAACCCCATCCCATCATCCTGAGCATAATGGAGGACACCGACGAGGAGCTCGGAAGGGTAACCGTGAGGCGGGGATCGGTCCTCGCGGGAAAGACCCTTAAGCAGCTCAAGCTCCCGAGCAAGATAGGCACGAGGATACTCGCCATAAAGCGTGGAACCCGTTACATCTACAACCCTGGCAAGGATGACACTGTGGAGGAAGGCGACGTCCTGATAGCGGTTGGTTCCGACCTAGACAGGCTGAGGGGACTTGCCGGCGAAGAGGTGGAGGAAGACTGATTACCCTCTCCGATTTCCCTTTAGATCCGCATCATTTACAAGTCCCCCGGCGTACGGACACAGCTCCTTCAACGGGCATTCCCCGCACCTCGGTCCCACAGGTCTGCATATGCTCTTCCCGTGGTCCACCATCGCGTGGTTCACGTAGATCCACTTGTCCCTTGGGATAAGCTCCATCAGGTATTCCTCGACCTTCTCAGGTTGAATCCTTGGAGGAGCAAGGCCGAGACGCTTGCTTATCCTATTCACATGAGTATCAACGGGAATTGCCTGCCTCCCAAAACCATAGGCCAGAACGATGTTAGCACACTTCCGCCCTATGCCGGGCAACTTCATGAGCTCTTTGATGTCATCGGGAACCTTCCCACCGTACTTATTGAGGATTATCCCCGATGCCTTCACAATCCACTCCCCCTTCGTCTTCCAGAGGCCGACGCCCCTTCCCCTCAGGAACTCGCGCATTTCCTCAACCGGCGTGTTAGCTATCCTCTTAATACCCCCATATCTCCTGAAAAGCTCCCTCCACACTTTGTAGGTTACCTCGTCCCTCATGCGCTGAGAGATTATGCAGTGGACGAGCGTTCTGTAGGGATCCCCTATGAGAAGCTTCTCCCGGGGGTGCGTTTTCATCAGAACCTCCACTATTCGCTCGGCTCGCTTTTTCTTCTCCTGCCAGCTCTCTTCGAAGGTGAATCCCTCAAGGCTTAACGATTCGGATTTTACTCCGGTCATGAACTACCACCACCACGTCTTCGGATACGTTAACACTGTTAAGTTCACCGAACTCATCACTATAAATCTTTTGCCCATTTTGGTTCAATATCAGAACCCGCCGGGGGAACATCACGACGAAACCCTTTCCAAAGGGCAGTACTCCCTCAACGGGGTCATCGAACTCCATATCTAAAACCTCAAGGGCTCCACCCACTATCTCCAAATTCACCCCACTCCCGATTCTCAGCGGGGAGGGTTCGGCTAGGAGAACCCTGAACTTGAGGGGTTTCCCAAGAAGTTCAACTTCTACTTCAACCCCCGTTCTAACTTCTCTGCCAGAGAGTTTGGCCTTTAGGATGTCTTCAAAGCCCGAGGGAAGCTCCGCATCAAAGAGCGGTTTCAGTAGGACCCTCATAGCGATCACCATAAACACTTCAACCTCCAGGATAATAAGTTGTTGTCCGATCTCGGCAGGGAAGGAAAAGGGATAATGAGTTCAGCCGAAGAACGTCACCTCAACCTCTTCCCCGGCCTCAAGGATCTCCACGTTCTCCGGAATCTCTATGAAGCCATCCGCATCTATGAAGCTCGTCACTGCCCCGCTCCCCTTGAGGATTGGAACTGCCTTCGCCCCCTCAATCCGCACCGGGAGGAACTGCCTCCTGCCCTTAACGGAGAAGACCTTATGAGTGAGCTTTTTCCTTACATTTCTCGTCTCACTCTCCCTTCCAAGTAGCCTCCTGAGGAGCGGTGCCACGAGGAGGGTAAAGTTCGTCAAACAGCTCGTTGGATAGCCGGGCAGGCCGAAGACAGGTTTTCCGTTTATCAGGCCTATTATCGTCGGCTTTCCCGGCTGAATCGCTATGCCATGCACCTTGACCTCACCTAGTTCCTTGATTATCGAGCTGGTCAGATCCCTTATCCCACCGCTCGCGCCACCGCTGAGGACCACGATGTCACAGCACTCAACTCCCCTCTCGATTAGGGCCTTCAGGCTCTCACGGTCGTCCCTCGCTATGCCGAGGAAGAGTGCTTCGCCGCCAATCTCCCGAATTGCATCTGTTATAGCCCTTCCGTTGATGTCGTAAATCCTGCCAGGCTTGAGCTCCTCACCCGGGAGAACCAGCTCGCTTCCTGTGCTTATTACCGCGACCCGCGGCTTTCTGAAGACAGGCACCTCAGAGAAACCAACGGCGGAGAGGAGGGCAGTCTCCTTGAATCCAAGCCTCGTGCCCCCCCTGAGGAGGAGTTCTCCCTTCGGGATGTCCGTCCCGGCCTTCATGACGCCGAGGCCCGGATAGGCAGGCTTGGAAAGTATCACCTCATTCCCCTCCCTCTCCACGTCCTCGAACTGTATCACTGCATCGGCGCCCTTTGGGAGGGGGGCTCCTGTTGAGATGTAAACGCTTTCACCGGGGTTCAACTCGAAGTCGGGGGTATCTCCAGCGTTTACCTCGTCGATGACCTTCAACTTAACAGGTTCGCTCTCGCTCGCCATGAAGGTGTCCTCCGCTCGAAGGGCGTACCCATCAACGGTGGCCCGATCAAAGGGCGGGACGTCCACTGGGGAGAGCACATTTCCAGCCAGAACCCTACCGAGGGACTCCTCCAGGGGTACATCCTCAACAGCAGGTTTCAAAGGGAATGAGTCTATAACCTCAAGGGCCTTCTCAAGTGCGACAACCTTCAGGAACGCCATAACATCACCGAATAGAGGGGGGAGACCTTCTATAAATGGGTTGCGTAAATATAGACGTTTACCATCCCCCCACATTATCGTCCCCCTGCGGCTGCGTCCATACTACAATTTCTACCAGCCCAAAAGGACTCATAAGCTCTTTTCCAGTTATTTAACGCTTTTTGCAGTCGAAACTCCAAATTAAGCCAATTAGAAATGTTTTTAATTCTCAAAACGAACTAAGGAGCATGAGGGTGGCGGTAGTAACGAGCGATGCCCGCGTGTACTATACGGTGACAAAGGTGCTTAAAGAGTACGGGATACCATTCCTGAGCCTTAAGGTGGGTGAAAAGATACCCTTCGACGTGGAGGTTGTCCTGACGGCAGAGAAGGACCTCCCCAGGGTGAAGTTTCCCGTTAAAATCCCCGTCCAAGATGAGACTTTCATAGACGAACTGCTGGTCAGACTCGAAGGAAGGGAAGGATTTAAGAAGGTTTATATTGCTATAGACCCCGGAGAGAGACCCGGACTGAGCGTCGTTGCGGATAACCGAGTGATCGAGGTTTACCATCTAAGGAGTCCCAAGGACGTTGACATAATCGTCGAGCTACTGGAGAAGTACCCCCGTGCCAGGATTAAAATAGGACATGGGGCCCGGAGACAGAGGATGCTGATGCTAAAAAGCCTGGCGGATCTCCTTGGTTACGATTACCCAATCACCGTGGTCAACGAGGATAAAACCACCCCTAAGGTTGGTGGGCTTGAACCATCGGGGGTGAGCGACATCGTGGCTGCCATTAACATAGGGCTCAGGGATGGGCAGGAGAGGAGGATAGGGGACCTGCTGGAAGTTAAGGAACCCACAAAACGGGAGATAGAGGACATAAAGAGGAGAAGCCGTGAAATTAGTGGTACGATAACTATATCGTCCCG
This sequence comes from Thermococcus sp., assembly GCF_026988555.1. Lineage (NCBI taxonomy): Archaea > Methanobacteriati > Methanobacteriota > Thermococci > Thermococcales > Thermococcaceae > Thermococcus > Thermococcus sp. Next base: position 54,834 of record NZ_JALSLB010000035.1, read on the forward strand.
CCTGGCAAGGGAAGTGGCGCTCGGTAACATAACCCTTGATGAAGCCATTAAAAAGCAGGGGAGGAGATCAAAATGATTTTTGGTAAGGGTGAAGAAAAGACCGGTGAGATAAAGCTACGCGTTGCTGAGGCTTTGAAGAGGGACGTTGGAAGGGGGATCGCCAGATTCGACAGGAAATACCAGCGTCAGCTCGGTGTTGAACCTGGTGACGTGATCGAGCTCGTGGGTGAAAGAACCACGGCCGCGATAGTGGCCAACCCCCATCCGGACGACCGTGGACTGGACATAGTCAGGATGGACGGGTACATCAGAAGGAACGCAGGGGTGAGCATCGGCGACTACATAACCGTCAAGAAGGCAGAGGTGGTGGAGGCCAAGAAGGTAACCCTCGCACCGGCCCAAAAGGGAGTTTTTCTCCAGATACCAGGAGAGATGGTCAAGGGGAACCTCCTGGGAAGGCCGCTGGTAAAGGGTGACCTTGTGGTGGCGAGCAGCCAGAGCGAAACCGGTTTCTACGGGGGTTCCCCTTTTGACGACCTCATCCGCAACCTCTTCCCGTCAATGCCTCTCGGGTTTGGTGAGCTCAAGTTCGTTGTGGTGAACACGATCCCAAAGGGGATAGTCCAGATAACGTACAACACAGAGGTGGAGGTCCTCCCGCAGGCCGTTGAGGTTAGGGAGGAGGCGATCCCGGAGGTTACTTACGAGGATATCGGCGGCCTTAGCGACGCGATTCAGAAGATCCGCGAGATGGTCGAGCTCCCGCTTAAGCACCCGGAGCTCTTCGAACGCCTTGGCATCGAGCCGCCAAAGGGGGTTCTCCTCTATGGCCCGCCGGGAACGGGTAAGACGCTCCTGGCCAAAGCCGTCGCCAACGAGGCTAATGCGCACTTCATAGCCATCAACGGGCCCGAGATAATGAGCAAGTTCTACGGTGAGAGCGAGGAGCGTCTGAGGGAGATCTTCAAAGAGGCCGAGGAGAACGCTCCTAGCATCATTTTCATAGATGAAATCGATGCGATAGCACCCAAGAGAGAGGAGGTTGTTGGAGAAGTGGAAAAACGCGTTGTCAGCCAGTTGCTCACCCTCATGGACGGCCTTAAAGGCCGCGGGAAGGTCATAGTCATCGCCGCCACCAACAGACCGGATGCCCTCGACCCGGCCCTGAGGAGGCCCGGGCGCTTTGACAGGGAGATTGAAGTCGGCGTTCCCGACAAGCAGGGCAGGAAAGAGATACTCCAGATACACACCAGAGGAATGCCTCTGGAACCAGGCTACGACAAAGCCACAGTCATCCGCATCCTGAAAACCCTTCTGGAGCGGGAGAGCTTTGATAGAAAAAAAATTGAAAGCACGTTGAGCTCCATCGAAACGGCCACCTCCGAGGAGGAGATTATGGACCTGCTGAGAAAAGACGGTGAGGTGTACACCGAGGTAAGGCTCCGGCTCATCGATAGGATGCTGGACGAGATAGCCGAAAAGACCCACGGCTTCGTGGGGGCGGATCTGGCCGCGCTCGCCAGGGAGGCCGCTATGACGGTACTCAGGAGACTCATAAAGGAAGGCAAGATAAGCCCAGAACACGAAAAGATACCCTCGGAGGTTCTTCAGGAGCTACGTGTCAGGAAGTCCGACTTCTACGAGGCGTTGAAGATGGTAGAACCTAGCGCCCTCAGGGAAGTGCTGATAGAGGTTCCGAACGTTCGCTGGGATGACGTTGGAGGGCTGGAGGAGGTTAAGGGAGAACTGAGGGAAGCCGTTGAATGGCCACTAAAATATCCAAAAGCATTCCAGAGACTCGGGATAAGTCCTCCAAGAGGGATCCTCCTCTACGGACCGCCGGGAACGGGTAAGACCCTGCTCGCAAAGGCCGTTGCCAACGAGAGTGAGGCCAACTTCATTGGAATCCGCGGGCCCGAAGTATTGAGCAAGTGGGTGGGCGAGAGCGAGAAACGGGTGAGGGAGATATTCAGGAAGGCGAGGCAGGCAGCACCAACTGTGGTCTTCATCGACGAGATAGACTCAATAGCACCTGCAAGGGGCAGTGAGGGAGACAGAGTCACGGACAGGCTCATCAACCAGTTGCTGACAGAGATGGATGGAATCCAGGAGAACAGCGGAGTCGTCATCATAGCCGCAACGAACAGGCCGGACATCTTGGACCCGGCCCTGCTGAGACCCGGAAGGTTCGACAGGCTCATACTCGTTCCAGCACCAGACGAGAAGGCCAGACTGGAGATACTCAG